>CAXBAL010000303.1:0-2564 GCA_963973475.1 uncultured Micavibrio sp. | reverse complement strand
TCCCTTTATCCTTACCCAGCGCATCAAGCATACGGTCGTATTTGTTATTCTGCGCTTCCGGGAGTGTTTCATTGCCATTCTTATACAGAGCGGAGGAATAGGTCATGCCCTCATCCAGCCAGAGCTTGTAAAAATTATTACCTAAATCGTAATGGGCGTGAATGTTCTTCTTGGAGCCACCTAGCGTATTAAGCTTGAGCAGGTAGGAGAGCATGGAGACGCGGCGCCACAAAGAATTTCCGGCCACCATATCATCCAGCGCCGCTTTATTCTTGATACCAAGCGAGGTCAGCGCAACCAGATTATCGGTGTCCCAATTGCCCGCGCGGTAATCTTCTGCAAAGGCGATATCGCCGCGTTGGAGCATATTGGTGACAACTTTCCAGCTACGCAGCTCCAGCTCCGCCTTTTCACCGGGCTTTTTGCCTTCGAACATGCGGGATTTCCCGTCAGGTGTTTTCAACAATAGCGATCCGCTCTCGAGTTTATCGAGGCGTTTGAATAACTGATCTGAGGCTATTTGTTCCAACATAAATTCTATTCTATCGTAGGCAGCCTAACCGCAATCTTGCGCAAAGATTACAATTTTGTAACTTTATCCGTGCCGCTTGTGATTTCGGCGCGCTGGAGCGGTCTTGGAATATATTTTATTCCTTTGCCAATTAGTTTTACTGCCTGCCAGTGTATCAGGAAAATGGCTTTGAAGGTGACCAGCGGATAACGCCAGAACGCCTTTCCTAGCGTGGCTTTATTTAAAGGCTCGCGCTTGCCGATAAGAGAAGTCAGAAGCTGTTTATTCCCGTCAGGCGCATAATAATCAATCCAGATACCAAAATGCCCGTCGCGTAGATCAAAGCGGAATTTATAGTTCCCCTCACGAATGATAAAAGGCGATACGTGAAAGAGCTTCTCGCCTTCCAGCGTGTCTTTTTCCGTGATAGGGCGATGATCATCATGGGCGCAAATATAGCTGTGATATTCGCCGAAGGTATTATGCACCTCGCAAATCACGGCGCGGAGATGTCCGTCCTTATCGCGGCAAACCCAGAAGCTGACGGGGTTAAAAACATAGCCCAGAACGCGCGGCAGGGTGATGAGAGATATAGCGCCATTACAAACATCACTAAGACCATATTCATATAAAATACTACGCGCCCAAGGCTCCAACGGCGTTCCATCGCGCGGGCCGTGGTCTTTGTCGTAAAAGCTTAAAAGGCCGAAGCGGTTATGGGCAACGGGCGCATTTTTAAGGTCTGCCAAGGGCAATTCCAGATAATACATGCGGTAGCGAAATTTGTTTCGCTTGGGGAAAAGGCGGGCATGCATCACCTTGCCGAACATAATGCGCGGGGATGAGTGCAGCTCTATTTCTCCCATGGGATCTTGCTCCCCATTTTTTTTACAACCTGAACAGCGCTCAATAAGCCGTCTTCATGAAAACCGTATCGTTGATACGCGCCGCAGAACCACAAGCCGCGCACGCCCTGAATGTCAGGAATGCGAGTTTGCGCCTCAATGGCCTTTTGATCAAAGATCGGATGTGAAAAGACATGTTCGTCCATTATGCTGTCCTCGGCAGGGCGGCGCCCGGGGTTTAAGGTCACCAGAATTGTACGCGCGGCTTCAAGGTTTTGTAAATTGTTCATCCAGTAACTGAGCGATACATTCGCACTTTCATCCTTGCGCTCTTCGGATAAATAAACCCAGCTCGCCCAGCATTTCTTTTGTTTGGGCATAAAGCTTTCATCACTATGTACGATAATAAAATTATCCTGATAATCGAAACTACCCAGTACCGCGCGCTCTGTCTCTGTCGGATTTTCAATCATCTGCAAGGCTTCGTCGGCATGACAGGCGAAGATAACCTGATCAAAATGCTCGCCATTGCCTTTGTAATTTTCAATGCGGAACCCATTATCCTTGGCAATCACCTTGCTGACGGCATAGTCATGGCGCACGCGGTGGCGAAGCATGCGGGTCAGACGCTGCACATATTCCCTGCTACCTCCTGTGACAGTGTACCATTGCGGGCGGTTGTTGATGCTGAGCAGGCCATGATTTTTGAAAAACTGCAGGAATGTTTTGGCCGGAAATTTCATGATGGTATCCAGCGGGCAGCTCCAGATCGCCGCGCCCATCGACAGCAGGTAATAATTACGGAACCAGTCGCCCATTTTCAACTCATCCAGACATTGCTCCAGCGTGATCGCGCTGTCCTTTTCGATATAGGCGGGGGCCTGTTTATTGAAGCGAAGGATATCAAAAATCATCTTCCAGTAAGCAGGGCGGAGAATATTGCGTTTCTGTGCCAACATCCCGCCGGATGCATATTCCAGCCAGCCATTTCGGATACTAACGCCAAACGACATATCCGATTTTTGAAACGGAACATTCAGGTCTTTAAACAACCCCAAAAGATTAGGATAATTCCAGTTGTTAAAAACAATAAATCCCGTATCCACGGGCGTTTTTTTTGAGCTTTCTTTATTATCGGCTTGAACGTCGATTGTACGGCTGTGGCCCCCTGTATAGTCATTTTTATCAAAAACATACACGTCATGATC
>CAXBAL010000302.1:0-2589 GCA_963973475.1 uncultured Micavibrio sp. | reverse complement strand
TTTACGGCTCTCTATCGAGCCATCGGGCATTTTCAAGTAAACCATCACGCGCTGTTCGCCTGTGTCTTTATCCTCGATTGGGATAACCAAGCGGCCAAAGGGGCTGAGTTGGTCTATGAGCGCTTGAGGCGGTTCTTCCAGTATGGCCTGTTTGACCAGAATCGCATCAAACGGGGCTTTGTCTTTCCAGCCGTATACGCCATCGCCAACTCTGCTGCGCACATTCGTGTAATCCTCTAGGGAATCATCTTTCTTGGAACTCATAAATGCCTTACCGAGTGGGTTTTGCTGTTTTATCGAATAGACACGTTTTGCGAGCTCGGATAAAACGGCTGCCTCGTAATTTGTGCCGTACCCGATCTCGAGCACGCTATCTTGTTTATGAACCCCCATCAAATGCACCATCATGGCGGTCAAAAAGGGTTCGGGAATAAAATGGCGTTCCGATATCATGGGAAGGGCAACGTTTTTATAGGCGTAGCGGGAGTATTGATCATCCAGAAAATCACTGCGTTGAATGCGGCCCATCGCCCCCAGCACACTATCATCAATTTTATAAAGCCCGGTATGCAGACCTGTGACCATGGCGGTCATTTGTATCTCGCCGATCATAAAGCGGCGCTCTTTGGATTGGTACGTCTCGTCACCAGCAATAAAGCCGAGCAGGGCAATTGCTGTCATAAGCGTGATGGTTTCATTCAGGCGCAAAATTTTTCGTTTATGCCTGTTATAAAAATTTGAATTTAGAAACTTATTACGCAATTAACATCCCGCTTTCCTACCGTACCATTCTTATAGTTTAGCGTGGGAAATGGTAAAAAACGGTTAATATTTATGTAAAATGCAATGTATCTTATATATTAAGCGTGGTGGCGGCAACGTGCGGGCTGTGGGTTTGTTTCAGACAGGGGCACATTACTTAGTGTGTCCCTGCTTCTTAATATGAATGTAGCCGTTCGATGTAACTTGAAGCCTAACCAAACACCCGTTTGAACACGTAATCAATATTTTTCGTGTAAGGAGCGAGGTCGAAGATTTCGTCCAGATCGCCTTTGTTAAGCTTGGCGGTGACGTCTTTGTCTTTTTCCAGCTCGCCGCGTAAATCCAGCGTGGCTAGGTTGCCGTTTTCGGCGGCGCTGCCCCAGACTTTCATGGCGCTTTTTTGTTCCATGCGGTAGGCGTCTTCGCGGCTAACGCCCGCCTGTGTAAGCGCCAGCATGACTTTCTGTGAGTAGTGCAGACCGCCCAAGCGGTTCAGATTTGCCATCATGGTATCAGGGTAGACCAGCAGTTTTTCGATTAATCCGGCAAGGCGGTTCAAAGCGTAATCAGCGGAAATACAGGCATCGGGCAGGATGGTGCGTTCAACCGCGCTGTGGGAGATATCGCGCTCATGCCAGAGTGCAACATTTTCCATGGCCGGAATGACGGCGGCGCGTATGATGCGCGCTTGGCCGGTGAGGTTTTCCGCGCCGATCGGGTTGCGCTTGTGCGGCATCGCGGAGGAGCCTTTTTGTTTCGGGTCGAAATATTCCTCTGCCTCGCGCACTTCGGTGCGTTGGAGGTGGCGCAGTTCAACGGCCAGATTTTCGATGGAGCTGGCAATGACGCCGAGCGTAGCGAAGAACATGGCATGGCGATCGCGCGGGATTACCTGCGTGGAGTGAATTTCGGATTTCAGGCCGAGCTTGTCGGCTACATGCGCCTCAATCTCTGGCGAGAGGACGGGGTAGGTACCGACCGCACCGGAGATGATAACGGTGGAAACTTCTTCCTTGGCGGCGATCATGCGCTCTTTTGCGCGGGCGAAGGCAGCGTAATGGCCGGCCAGTTTCATACCGAATGTGGTCGGCTCGGCGTGGATGCCGTGGCTGCGGCCTATGCAAACGGTGTGTTTGTGCTCCATAGCGCGCGTCTTGAGGGCTTCGCAGAGGCGCTCTAAATCCTTAATGATAATATCGGCGGCCTGTGTCAGCATCACGGCGAAGGAGGTGTCGATGACGTCCGAGCTGGTCATGCCTTGGTGGACGTAGCGGGAATTTTCGCCGACATGTTCGGCCACCGATGTTAGAAAGGCGATGACGTCATGTTTGACCTCGGCCTCGATTTCGTTAATGCGATCCACATTAAAACCGCCTTTTTCGCGCAGGTCTTTAGCGGCTTGTTCGGGCACGATACCCATCTCGGCCATTTTCTCCAACGCAAGTGTCTCGACCTCCAGCCAGATGCTGAAACGGTTGTCCTGTTCAAAGATGGCGGCCATTTCGGGGCGGGAGTATCTAGGGATCATGTCGTCTTTTCCTCTATTTAAAACTGCGTGGATGCGTTTCTTGGCGTACCCAATACATACTGCGCGCCGTTTTGTCCAGACTCAACCAAAACTTTTGGCGGGATTTTTGTGGTCTCGAATGCATCGTAACCTTGTTTCAGGTTTTGCCAGAACGGGAGCCATGGCTCGGTTTGTTTGAGGTACATGTTCATGGGGGTCATGCGGAAGGGGAAGATGTGGACGGGGACATTGGCGCCGCCTTTAATGCTTGCCTCGACCAGCAAATAGACTTCTTCGACCATTTCATCGGTGAGGGCATA
>CAXBAL010000301.1:0-2597 GCA_963973475.1 uncultured Micavibrio sp. | reverse complement strand
CGATATTGTCACCGAAGGCGCAAAAATCGCTGTACCGTTCGAGCAGAGTTGGTCTTGTTATAAGGGCGGCGATATCCATTGCGGGCGCTGCGGCACTTGCGTGGAGCGGCAAGAGGCATTTGCACTAGCGTGCGTCAATGACCCAACCAAATATATGGATAGTGAATACTGGAAAGAAAAGGTCGCATAAGCCATGTATATCATCAAAAAAGAGTTTAGCTTTTCCGCTTCGCACCAAATCCACGGCCTGATCGAAGGGCATCCTTGTGCGCGCCTGCACGGACACAATTACCGTGTAGAGGTGGTTTTAGGCTCCGAAACATTAGATAACACGGGTTTCGTACGTGATTACCGCGAGCTTTCAACGTTCAAGGATTATCTGGATGAGTGTCTGGATCACCGCCATCTCAATGATGTGCTGGGCGATGATTGCGTCACGGCGGAGCGTATGGCGAAGCACTTCTACGATTGGTGCAAGGATAAATGGCCGGAAGTACGGGCGCTGCGTGTCAGCGAAACCCCCAAAACCTGGGCGGAATACCGCGAAAGCACGTAAGAGCGGGGCAGAGTGTACGCATGAGTGATATGATCCGCATTAGCGAAATATTCGGCCCGACCATTCAGGGCGAGGGCGCCTTGATCGGTCAACCCACCGTCTTTGTGCGCACCGGCGGGTGTGATTATCGCTGTAGCTGGTGCGATACGCTCTACGCCGTGGAATCCAAATACCGTAATGACTGGAAGCCTATGAGCGCAGATGCTGTTTTTGCCCGTGTAGAAGAACTCTCGTGTGAAAAACCACTGATGATAACGCTTTCAGGAGGCAATCCGGCGATACAGCCAATGCAGGCGCTACTGGATTTGGGGCATGCTAAGGGTTATAAATTTTGCATGGAAACCCAAGGTTCTATCGCGCAGGATTGGTTCAAGGATATTGATGTTCTGACCCTCTCACCCAAGCCGCCATCCAGCGGGATGGAAACCGATTGGGGCGCATTTGATGCTTGTTTGAGCGCCGCTCAAGGAGCAAAAGCGGTTCTTAAGGTGGTTATTTTCGATGCGCAGGATTATGCTTATGCGCGAGAGGCCTCCTCGCGCTATCCGGCGCTGGCCTGTTATATCCAGCCCGGAAATCACAATCCCGGCGGAGATTTTGACGGGGCAGGCGTGATGGAGCGCATGCGCTGGCTGATCGAAACGGCCACACATGATAATTGGTATGATGTAACAGTGCTACCGCAATTGCATACACTGGTATGGGGAAATGAAAGAGGAGTTTAACTATGAGCGATACGATTTACAAAGATTTGAAGCAATTAGGTGGCTCGACCATCTTGCCGAAAAGCCCCGAAGCGGCGGAGCTAGAGCGCGTAAAAAACCCTCAAAGCGACGTCCAGTATTGCGTTCGCTTTAGCGCACCGGAATTTACCTCGCTTTGTCCTATAACCGGTCAGCCCGATTTCGCCAGCCTGATGATTGATTATGTGCCCGGTGAGTGGTTGGTGGAGAGCAAATCACTGAAGCTCTTCCTCGGGTCATTTCGCAACCACGGCGCGTTTCATGAAGATTGCACAGTGTCCATCGGGCGCCGCATTGCCGAATTTACAGAAGCAAAATGGCTCCGCATCGGCGGATATTGGTATCCGCGCGGCGGCATACCCATCGATATCTTTTACCAAACCGGCGAACCGCCAACAGGTGTCTGGATTCCACCGCAAGATGTTCCGAATTACCGGGGACGTGGTTAAGGCCTATGATTTTTATCTTTATAGTGCTCATCTAGCTGCGGCTTCAGATCAATGAAATACAGCAGGATAAAATAGTAGAAATAGAGTTCTTGTATTTCACTGATCCTGATAAAAATCTCGCCCCATTCAGGGTGGCCGATCAGATCCATTATGCGTTCGAATATGTTAGGTATAATGGCGATTAAGGCGATTATAAATAATGCGTTTTGAGGCAATATAGGTTTCGAGAATTCGGGAATTGAAGAGGGTCTAATGCGGCGTAACAGCGGCACGATGAGACCACCAAAGATAACCCCGATTTCAAGTATAAGGCGCGGTTTTTGATCAAGCCAGCTGGATGTGTTATGAAAATTTGTCTCTTGCTGATCATTATACGCTTGCCAGTATTCTGGTGTGCTCCAGTTAAAATAATGTTGCCCGTAACTAATTTCTTCAAGCAATACGTATAAACTTCCTAAGATGCCCAAGGTGAGCCAAGCTTTAATCCATTTTGGGTAACAGTGAGCTTTCGACAGAATATGTAAGGCTACAATGAGGCTCAATAATAGTAAGAACGCTTGAAGATTCTCAACTAGGCCTGTTTCAAGTGCTGTAAACCCCGGCAATATTTCCGGAAAAGGTTTATCGATAATGAGTGCTAATGCAAAAAATGCTATAGGGATTAAAATTTTAAACGTCTGCTGAAAAATGTAAGGGGTATCTTTGTAATTATTCAGGCTCATATTTAATACATCTAAAACTATAAAACAATTCTATAATTTATGTAGAGATCTACGATATTAAGAGTGTATATGAATTCTCTAATAGAATTATGTTTAACCGATGCTGGATGTCGTCTGCAATCTATAC
>CAXBAL010000300.1:0-2608 GCA_963973475.1 uncultured Micavibrio sp. | reverse complement strand
TTCATGTGCGGCTTGTTTCTCTGGAATTTTTCTTTACTCATTGTTCAATCCTTAATCTGGTTAAAATTGCACGCAAAATTACTTATGAATCCCGCGGGACTCAAACCTTTGCAATGGTTTAAAAAACCTAGGCACAATTGTCAATGGGGTTTTTGTATATAGAATTCATTAAATGCCGAAAAGGCGAGCGTTGTGGCAGATAGGCCACTAGATTTGCGCTTTGAGAATAATAAGTGCCGCCGCGCAGCCAACAATTCCGAGACCGGAGAGAACATCACCTTGTGCTTTAATACCGCGCATTTTATAGAAAAACAGGATAATCACGGCATCCAGAGCAATCATGGCCGGTATATAGGCCGGATTATCGACGTAATAATAAGAGGTGAATTTGGCCAGTATCATAGCCGCTGCTACAAACCCGATCAATAGCCCGTATTGCCAGGTCGCGCGGGCGAAGAATGTCGCAAATGGAACAGGTCTGCGTATATAGAGGTATATCAGCCACATCGCCATCATCATCATGGCCTGAAAACAGACATAGGCATAGCGCGCCTGTTCCATATCGGCATAGAAGGTCACCATCTTTGTGAGTAGGGGGCCGATGGTGGCGGCAAAGATCACAAACCAGATATCGCGTAAGGTCTGCATGGTGACCGTGCATTTTTTTAGCTTGAAGGCAAAGAACGCAAACAGGCAAAGCGTGACAAAGATCAATCCTGAAACCAGGGGTGATTCCATGTATGTAAAAAACAGATCGGGATCAATAATAAACCACAGTAGAAACCCGATCACCCCTGCGGAGGGCACAAGGCGCGATACCGACCCTGCACTCGATTTTGGAATGGCGCTGAAGAAATAAACATCGCTGATCGCGTAAAGCACAGCGGATAACGCCAGATAGAAATAGAAAAGCGGATTATCCGGCACGCCGTTCAAGAACACAAAGGGCAGGCTGACCAGAACGCAGGCAACCTTAATCCAGAAGGCCAAAGCATAGCCATTGACCTTGTAGTGTTCCTGCATCAGCATCATAGCGGCAGAGAAAATTGCGGTAATCAGCCCGAAGACGGCCCAAAGAGGAATAATCATCAAAACGAGTGTACCAGCTTTGCAGGAAAAAGAATGCGTAATTTGTAAGTGGAAGAGGGACAATGGAGCGGGTGATGGGAATCGAACCCACATAGCTAGCTTGGAAGGCTAGTGCTTTACCACTAAGCTACACCCGCTCATGAATAATTATCTAATTATCGACTTTTGGAACAGAAATCAAGGTCTTACTTTCAGAAATGGAGCTGCGTACGAAAATTACGCAAAATTGCTGCGCATTGAAGTAATCGGTCTTTTATAACTGTCCTTCGTCAGTGCAGCATAAAATTTTATTGAAAGATTATTTCGCGCAAACCTAGTATGAGGATATAGAGCAAATTTATTAATCCGATCAGCCTTATAGGGATGTGGTCGCAAAGGAGAGAGCTATGACAGTAATTGTTGATATGGATGTTTCGGGCCATGAAGAATATGCGGGTCACGAAACCGTGATAAAGGCTTATGACCCCGCATCGGGACTTACGGCGTTCATTGCCGTACATGATACAACGATAGGCCCTGCGCTTGGTGGGTGCCGTTTCTGGACCGGGTATCAATCTGAAGATGAAGCATTAGCGGATGCACTCAGGCTATCCCGTGGTATGACTTATAAAAATGCTTTGGCTCGTTTGCCGCTAGGGGGGGGTAAAGCTGTAATTATGGGCCGTGCTGATGCAGAAGGTCCATCAAGAGAAGAATTGTTGGCCTTTGGCCGCGCCGTGGAATTCTTACAAGGTGATTATATTACCGCTGAAGATGTCGGTGTGTGTGTTGAGGATATGCAAATTATTCGTCAAATGACAAAGCATGTCACAGGTTTACCATCCGGGCGGGATGATATTACAGGCGGAGATCCTTCGCCGTTTACCGCACACGGCGTTTTTCTGGGTATACAGGCCTCTGTAAAACATAAATTAGGTAAGGATAATCTTCAGGGTGTTCGTGTCGGCGTGGCAGGCCTTGGCCATGTAGGCATGGATCTATGTCGTCGTTTGCATGATGCGGGCGCAAATTTGATAGTCTCGGATATTCGTGAAAATGTGATTGAAGAAGCAAAATCACGTTTTGGAGCGAACAGCGTGGTTCCAGAAGAGTTTATGGCATTGGAGGTCGATGTATTGGCACCATGCGCGCTTGGCGGCGCAGTCAATGATGTGACAATCGAAATGATTAAAGCCCCCATTATAGCGGGTGCTGCAAATAATCAGCTTAGTCGCCCTTATCATGGCCAGATTTTACATGATAAAGGTATTCTTTATGCACCTGACTATGTGATTAACGCTGGCGGCGTTATAAGCGTGGCTATGAGCGGCGAGCCAGTGGATGTAACAATGGAGCGTCTTGAAGAGCTTGGAGAAACGCTAGCAGCGATTTTCCGCCAGAGCGAGCGCCTAAATCTTCCCACCTCTGCTGTGGCTGATAAAATCGCAGAAAAGATCATTGAAGAAGCAGGTATAGAGAAGAAGACCACCCATGGGGAAATGCAAAAAAAGCAGGCATAAAACACTCAGCCCAGAAGTAA
>CAXBAL010000299.1:0-2610 GCA_963973475.1 uncultured Micavibrio sp. | reverse complement strand
GCCAAACCGACATCTACGCGCTAACCTTCGGCAGCTACGCCTATCAGGACATTTTCATGCGCGAAACCCTATATATTAACGGCCAGCTGAAAGAGCGCCTGAAAATAAATAACATCCTGACTATGATCAATAACGAGGACACGGTGCTGGATACCCCCATCGCCAATGCCACAAATTTGCGCGCGTATCTGAATGATCTGGCCGGCGATTACATGCAACCCGATGAAGACATTGCCTTGCTCTATCTCACCAGTCACGGCGGGGAGACGGAAGGGCTGTCCGTGGAGTTGAATTACCGCTTCAGCCAGAATAATTTACCCCCCGAAACGCTGGCTGATATACTGGATCAAAGCGGCATTAAGAATAAAATCATCATTATCTCGGCCTGTTACAGCGGCACTTTCATACCGCATTTACAAGATGAAAACACCATGATCATAACCGCCGCGGCCAGTGATCGAACCTCCTTCGGATGTTCGGATGAAAATGACCTCACCTATTTCACACAAGCCTTTTTCGAGGCCCTGAGCGAAAGCACCGATCTGGAAGCCGCCTTCCACCTTGCCAAAGAAAAGATCGAAAAGCGGGAAGCAGACGAAGGGCTGAGCCCGCCCTCAAGCCCGCAAATATTCGTCGGCGAAAATATCAAATCCATCTTGAAAAACTACAGCGCCGCGCCGCTTACCGCTCTGGAAGAATAAGACCGCACGGCTCTACTCAAACAAAACGCGCCGTAAAATTCCGGGCGTAAGAACCGAGAGCGGATTAACCGAGATATTCGGATTATCGGAATCCCCCCGCATACTATACGTTGCCGCAAACAGGGCGCCCGTACCGCCCGTGATAATATCCCCCACCAGCGGGATAGAGCCGATGGCCTTGTTAATCCCCGAGAGCGGAATAATCGTGCCCGACACATCAACACGCCCCGCGCCATTATCAAACACCCCGTCAAAAGTAAGCCCCAGCGAATTGCCCGACGTCCGGCCATTTTTCAAAACGAGCAACGCGCCTTTTTTGCGGTAAAGCCAGTCAAAATTGGCCTCCAGCTTGCTAAACACCAACCCCTCCCCATCCAGCGAAGACATCAACCCCGGTAGGGACAGCGCGCTGATAAGCTGCGCCAGCGCGGGCGCATCCACAACACGGAAATTTGTAATCTCCGCCAACCCGATCAAATTACGGTCATAAACCCCGCGGATCGGCTCGCCGTAAATCACCAACCGCCCGCCGCGGATACCCTTATACACATCAAAAGCCTTAAGCGCCGCGCCCGCATCATCGGCCTCGAAACGGAATGTACGTACACCTTGTGCATTGGCCTTATAACGCAAATAAATGTCCCCAGCCCCCGCAATGGCATCCATCTCCAACTGGTTAAAGCGCCCCTGATCATCAATATCGGCGTATAATTTGCCATACTGAATCACCTCACCATCCGCGGGACGCATCTGATCCATCGAAATCGACAAAATCATTGGCGGATTATCATACGGCTCGGCGGCTGCGCTTTTATCCTTTTCCTCATCCTTATCAAGAAACGGGCGCAAATCCAGAAACGCGCCGTCCATAGCAATTTTCATCTGGCCAGATGGGGTAATATCAACACTAGCATTGGATATCGTCTCCCCCAGGATAAAGCGGCTTATCTCCGCGCGGGAAATTTCAGTGGCCTCGCCCGTGCCGCGAAACGCAATCGCGCTTTTCTCCATTTTGAAATTGGGCGCATTGGCGCTAAGCCCGCTGATCCGGCGCAGCTCATTATCCCGCATATGAGCGGTTAGTTTCACGCTGCCGCTGACACCGCTGGCCTTCTCGTAATCAAAGGCCTCGATAAAAAACCGCGCCGGTGTTATATCCACGCTCACATCGACCTCGGCCTTATTATCGGCAAAACCGGTATAGATAATATCCGCCGGAACGCTGCCCTCCAGATAATCACTCAAATCAACACCGAAATGCTCACGCAACTCGTCATCAATAGAGATTGAGGCATTGGCGCGGTGCTTATAGCTCTTGCCTTCGGAATCAATATATTCCATCCAGTCGAAGACGACAGGGCGCCCCGATAGCTCGCCGCTTCCGCTCACCGTATAGCGCTCGTTATTCACGCTGACCTTGAACGGCCCGCCGCTGAGCGGCAAGCCGCGAATTAAATTCGGCATAAAACCATCGCGCACCGTTCCGCTCACATCCATTTGAATCTCTTCAATCGCCAGATCATCCTTGGTCGGGAAAGCCAGCTTCACATGCATATCGGTTTCGCCGCGCACCTTGGCAATATCGGTATCCAGCTCATCTTCCAGATCAATAGGCTCGGTCGATAGATAGGTAAAAACCTTATCCAGCCCGCCTTGCAATTTAATATCCATGGCGACGCCGCCTTTGCCCTCGGCCACCACCTCGTCAAACAGCAATTCCGCCGATGAAATAGTCATTCCGCCCATCTCGGCGTTATCAATCGTGATAGAGATCGTATCTTTTTCCAGATCAAAAATGCCGCTACCATTGGCTTTGGTCAGGGCAGGCAGAGGGTTGCGGTAATCCATATCCATATTCACAAATCCGAAAAAGGCTTTCAGATTCTGAACGTTAATATCAAACTCGCCC
>CAXBAL010000298.1:0-2645 GCA_963973475.1 uncultured Micavibrio sp. | reverse complement strand
CCAGCCTGACATCGTAAAAGATCCGATATGTTTTCAAGTGCGTAACAGTGCGGATTTCACTATGTATGGAAATTTTGGTACGGATTTTTATACCAACCCCTCGGGAACGCAAGCCCGCCATCGCTCGAATTTTCGCTTGGAAGCGGCGGGCAGCGTGAGTGAAGAAGGCTACCCTACCGACCGTGCCGAATTTTGTTCCTTCGGGCCATTCTTTCCCGGTCGTACCCTCGAGTTGCAAATACGCACCTTATTTCCGGTATTTTCCTGTAATACCCGCATTGACCAAGGTGAGATAGTTTTGCGTGCCGACCGCAAGGCCAACAATAGCGGCTATGATTATTCCGCCACTTGTTACGAATAATTTTTTCACAAATCTAGATTTGTTTTCTTACATTGAATGGAAAGAGAGTGCCTTTTTCATCTTGATAGGCTGCACAGTTTCAACGGTAGTCTCGAAAGGCAGGAAGATGGTAACGGTTGTGCCTTTATCTGGCTCACTGGCAAGGTTTACCGAACCACCATGCAAAGTGATAATATTTTTCACCAAGGATAAGCCGAGCCCTGCACCGCCTTTGCTGCCCGCTGATTCTGCCTCGGTTGTGGCGAGGTTTTTACCGCGCTGCGCTTTTTCAAACGGCTCGAAAATGCGGGTCTGGTGCTCGCGTGATATTCCGATACCGGTATCACTGACCTGAATTTCAATGCCCTCTTTCTTACGTTTGGCCGTAATATCAATACGCCCGCCAGCCGGAGTAAAGTTTATGGAATTACGGATCAAATTCATCAAGGCTTGTTTAATACGGCGACTATCCAGATCAATTTTACCAATTGTTTTAGGATAGGTTAGGGAGATTTCAACTTTCCCTTTACGGGCCCACTCGGCGGCCAAATCCTTGGTGCCCTCTAAAAGATCGGCAAGGTTGACGCTCTCCTTCTCCAATGACATATAGCCTGCTTCGATGGTCGAGAGATCGAGAATATCGTTAATCAGGCCAAGCAAACGCTCACTGGCCGAGCGGATATCTCCCGTATAATCTTTCTGACGTGTATTCAGCGGGCCGAAATATTCCTGATCCAAAATATCGTTAAAGCCCATAATGGCATTAAGCGGCGTGCGAAGCTGGTAAGACACATTGGCAAGAAAATCGAGCTTGAGCTTTTCTGCGGTCTCGAGCGCGGCATTTTTATCCCGTAAAGCATTTTCCACGCGCACGGTATCGGTGACATTGGTATAGGTAATCAAAACGCCGCCATCAGGCAGAGGTACAGTGGAAAAATCAATTAACGTGCCGTTTGCCTGTTTCAGGCGGCCTTCATGCATCAGGCGGTCCAGCCCTTTGGAGACAAGTTCTTCACGCTTTTGCGGCCATTCTTCTTCGCTGAAGTAGGATTTCTTTTTGTTGACCAATGAATTTATATGTGGATCGCCTTCAAGATCTTCCGGGTTTAAGCCCCAAAGCCTCGCAAATGCGGGGTTCCAGAGCTTCAGGCGGCCATCGCCGCCATACACGGCAACCCCTTCCGCGAGATTATCTAAAGTTTCTTTCTGAACCGCGATCAGCGTGTTGTAAGACGATTCCAGCTCTAGACGGCTGGTGACATCCTCAAAGGTCATCATAAGTCCGCCGCCCGCGCTTTGCGGTACGACCAGCATGCGCAAGGCGCTGCCATCCGGCAAATACAGCATGTCTTCATGCGGATCAATAAGGGAGGTAAACATTGCAATCCAACCCTGCTTGAAACGGCGGAAATCGGCCTGTTCCGGCAAGCGGCGATTTTCACGCAGTTTTTCCATGAAATCGCCAAGTTTGGGACGGTTATTAAGCCATTGATCCTCTATACCCCACAGTTGGCTAAAGGCGGAGTTGTAAAATTCCAGCCGTTGGTCGGAATCAAAAATGCCGATTGCGGTGCGGAGTTGCTCCAGCAATTCTTTGGTGGTGTCCTTATAACGCTTTAATTCGCTCTCTAGCTCTTCTTGCGCGCTAATGTCTTCGGCAAAGCCTATGCTGGCGTTTCGGTCAGGGTCGGGGTTTTCGCAAATGCGCATCAGCAAGCGTTTACCATCGGCAATCACATGAAGTTTTGTTTCTTGTAAAACGTTACTTTCCAGTGCGAGGGCAGCGAGTTCACGCCCTGCAGGCTTATACTCTTCGCCCTTTTTCTTCTTGCGGGAGGCGGGCGATATTTCTTTTTGCTCCTGCAGGACCTTTTCTTTTGTATCGCCGATCATGGCGGCGTAGGAATCGTTACACCAGATCAGATTTTGATCCTTATTGCGTTTCCAAAGCGGCCAAGGAAAGTTATTCAGGGAAAGTTGCAAAGCCCGCAAGCGTTCTTGCTGGGTTTCATAGTCGGCATTATAACGGCGCTCTAATTGCGCTTGCTCTGTTATATCTTCGAGCCACAGAATATTAAAATGATCACTACCCGCTAGCGCCTGACCGCGGGAGCCGGATATGCGGAATGTTTTGTTCTCGGCGTAATTCTGCACGCTGATTTGAAACGGTATGCCGTCCTCTTTTAAACGGTTGAAAACGCCTTCCAGCGCGGCAGAATCGCTTATCGTCAGTTTGTTCTGAATATCGGCGATAGACGCGATTTTCTGCAGGCCCAGCAGATTGCAAAATCCGGCGCTATAGGCG
>CAXBAL010000297.1:0-2656 GCA_963973475.1 uncultured Micavibrio sp. | reverse complement strand
AGCACACCTTATATTTTTATGCACTGTGTCCAAAATACTCTGACGACGTACACTTCTATATCCCGTTTATAATCATACCTTATAGACATAAATAAAACAGGTAAGTAACCTCTTAAGTTTTTACTATCTTGCTCAAATTTCATGAATAAATCTTGAGATAAACCTTGTCTATAATTATGCTCAGCATCAATTTGCTCACGCATTCCCCTATACGCCAAAAAACCACCCAATGCTGCTAATAGACCAGCAAATAAATTCTGGTATTCATAAAACCAACCTCCGCCGCCTTCTGGGGTGGCGGTGGCTCTGGGGAAGTCTGTAATTAGGGCAAAGAAAAAAAGCAGCGCTAATAAAGCGCAAATCATCTTTGTTATATCCCACCATGGATCAGGTCTTTTCTGCATATCCCACTATCACATTGATTCTGCAATAAAATCAATGCTATAAATAAGGGTCAGGATATCAATTTCTAACCCTTCTCGCCTTTATGCTTTTCAACTCGTTGCATTATCTGATTTTCTTTCCGCTGGTGGCGTGCATTTATTTTGCCTTGCCGCTCATGGCGCGGCGCTATTGGCTTTTGGCGTGCAGTTTTTATTTCTATTGCGTGTTTTCCATTCCTTTGAGCCTGCTGCTTGTCTATTCGACCGTTCTGGATTACACGATGGCGCGGGTGATTGATGCTAGTAACGCTCAGTGGAAGCGCCGCGCCGCGCTCTGCATTTCCCTGATCGGTAATCTGGCGGTGCTGTTTGCCTTTAAATACGTCGATTTCTTCGCCCAGAGCGTCAATGACATCGCCGGAAAGGAAATGGTGCCCGCCTTTAACGTTATACTGCCGATGGGGATTTCCTTTTATACCTTCCAGACCATGGCCTATACGATTGATGTGTATCGCAAGCAGATCAAGGCCGAGCGCAATATATTGGATGTGGCCCTCTATGTGGCCTATTTCCCACAGCTGGTGGCCGGGCCAATTATGCGCGCGGGCGACTTACTCCCCCAATTCAAGGAAAAACACGAGATCAACACCACGCGCATTTTAAGTGGATTTTTGCTTGTTGCATGGGGATTATCCAAGAAAATCTTTATTGCCGAGCCAATGGGGCAATTTGTCGATCCGGTCTATGCGAACCCCGAAAATTACAGCGGTGCGGCGTTATTGCTGGCCACCTATGCGTTTGCCATCCAGATTTTTGCGGATTTTAGTGCCTATACCGATATTGCCATCGGCTCGGCGCGGATTCTTGGATTCCGGTTGATGGAAAACTTCCGCACGCCGTATCTGGCCACTTCTGTGCGGGATTTTTGGCGCCGCTGGCATATCTCGCTATCTACGTGGCTGCGGGATTATCTCTATATTTCCTTGGGCGGCAATCGCAAAGGCGCTGCCCGCACCTATGCAAGCCTTATAATTACAATGCTGCTGGGCGGGCTTTGGCACGGGGCGAGCTGGAATTTCGTCATTTGGGGCGGCCTGCACGGTGCCGCTTTAGCGATTGAGCGCATGGTCACCGGAAAGCGCAAGCCTTCCCCCTCCCCCGCAAAGCGATCAAACGAACTGATCAAGTGGTTTTTTACCTTTCATTTCATATGCTTGGCATGGATATTTTTCCGCGCACGTAGCTTTGAAGCCGCGATAGATGTTATTAGCGGCATCGCAAGCTGGCAGGATGGAATGGCAATTTCCTATGTGCCGCTCGGCGTTTTAGGTGCCTTACTTGCCACGCAATATATGCAGACAAAAATCGATGTGCATGGCTTTTTTATGCGCCATGCGTTTGTAGGGCGCTGGCTGGCTTATACCGGCTTGTTATTTTGCGCATTAGCGATGGCGGGCGGCAGCTCACCTGAATTTATTTACTTCCAGTTTTAAAGATTAGAATATGTACAAAGACCTTGCCAATTATGATTTAGATTTAAACGCCAAAACGCCGGACTGGCGCACGCGTGTAATCAGGGTTTTGGTGAAAGATGCGCTCATTTTTATTACGGTGCTCGTCTTGGCGGAAATAATGCTGCGCGTTTTTGCTCCTGGAACGCAATCGCTAATTTATACGGAAGGCGTTACGGGCGGTCACCCCGTTGTTTATAACGATTTCGGCTTACGCGATACCGCTTTTCCGCTTGAAAAACCTGCCAATGAAAAGCGTATTCTGGCGCTTGGTAATTCTACGACTTTTGGCTCTGGCGTGGCTATGGAAGAGACATGGCCGAAGCAATTGCAAACCTTATTTGGCGAGCCATGGTTTGTAATCAATGGTGGCGGGCAAGGCTCCTCTCTACCGCAAATAAAGGCTTTCATGCAAGAGTACGGCTATGCCATGCAGCCAGATCATATTATTCTGGGCTTTTCACCAGCCATAATTGCGAAGACCAAAATAACCTCAAAACCGGCATCTTTAACCTGGAAACAGAAGCTGCGCGTGCAGGCTCTTAAAATTCACAAAATCATGCATAGCTCTTACGCCTATAGTGCCTTTAATCATTATGTACGTAAAAGCCTTTATAGAACGGGAGTATTGGAAGATGACCTCACGCAGCTAAAAGGCGCGCTCTATGCTTACGGATTTAATGCGCCGGGCGTGGATATTGAACGCGTTGAACAAGATTATATTGAATTAAAAAGTGAAATTGTTTGGAAAGTTCACAAAAA
>CAXBAL010000296.1:0-2674 GCA_963973475.1 uncultured Micavibrio sp. | reverse complement strand
GGCTTGCCGCCATCCTTCGTAAGCTGTGATTTGATGGCATCGACCAGATTTTGAAAGGTCTTTTCGGTAATCTCGGTGGGTTTATACAGGCTCCCGAAAGCGGGCTTGTTTCGCAAGCCTTCGATATCGCTCACCATCTGCGCGGCTTTGCGGACGAGGTTGGAGCCGTTGATCATATTCTGATACGCCGCCCCGCCGCCCTTAACGGTGCGTAGCGGGAAGTGCGATGGCGTCAATCCGCCCGTTTTTATATCCATATCGCCCCCGCATACCCTTTGCATCTGTGGTGATACATCCATTGTATCACGCGCCGTGGCTCCGCCGCTATATTTTGGTTTTTATGTCGCCTAAGCCCCTGTTTTATCATGATAATACCCGTATCCTTCACTTCGTTCGCCCGTTTCGGTGGGGTGGGGGGTAAGGCCTTGAAATACCGCCGTTTTTCGGCTTCGTCACTTCGTTCGGTGATTTATGCGGGGTGGGGGTGCGCCCCTTTGCTCTTTCGTCATGCCCTGAATTGGCGAAGACAATTCTAAGGGTATCCATCTTTTTCTGGATCGCCCTAGAATTGCAAACGCAATTCAGGCGATGACGGTGGTGGTATGGGCGGCGCTTAAAATCACAAAAGAATTATATGATTAAATTCCTATTTTGTCTACGAAAATTTTGCTCTATGAAGTTTCAACTTTGCTGAAGAGGAAAACGGCGTCCATCCTGCGATATATAAATAATATCAGTTTTAATTTTATCTAGATGCTCTTTAATACACTCCACGTCTTTTATGTCCTCATCTTTGACTTCTACAGCTACACGAATATAATTATGACATTTATCTGAAAGCATAGAATCTCCTTCTGAGAAATAATGTGTCCTATGGCTTAGCACATTGTAAGGCAGAACGGAGCATACCTCTCTCATTCCTTTGTAGAACTGTAATGGGTCATTTGTAGAAATAACTTTCCCATCATAATGAGCTGAGATTTTCTTTATTATAGCTGTTCCAGAGCCTACATTAATCAGATTTACATTGTAGATAAGGGCGAGCTTGATAATTTCATTTTTATCTTCTGGGTTATGCTTCCATTTTTCATAGCCCCACTCAAATCCAAAGGAAATATTTGGTGTGAGGTTTAATCTGTGTGCTTGTTGAGATAAATAATTCTGTTTATAGGAAAAAATAAGCGCACCAATAGTACCCAAAGCAATGCATGACTGGACGATAAGATTTGTATCGTTTTGAACAAGCGTTAGCTCAAAATTTATTAACGCGGCAAAAATGTATATTAAAAATAAAGTTATTAAAACTATAGCAGCGTTAACATAGCTCAACCTACTCATCCCCCATCTTGAGCGCGTTGATAAACGCACTCTGGGGTATATCCACGTTGCCGTATTGGCGCATTTTCGCCTTCCCTTTTTTCTGCTTATCGAGCAGTTTTTTCTTCCGGCTCACATCGCCGCCGTAGCATTTGGCGGTGACGTCTTTGCGCAGGGCGCTTAGGTGTTCGGCGGCGATTACTTTTCCGCCGATGGCGGCCTGAATCGCGATTTTGAACATTTGGCGCGGGATCAGTTCTTTGAGGCGTTCGCACATCTGGCGGCCTCGCCCTTCCGCATTATCACGGTGGACGATCATGGCCAGTGCGTCGACGGGTTCTTGGTTGACGCGAATCTCCAGCTTCACGAGATTGTTTTTGGCGTAGCCGTCCAGTTCGTAATCGAAGCTGGCGTACCCTCTGGAGATGGATTTCAGGCGGTCATAGAAATCGAACACGACCTCGTTCAGCGGCAAGCGGTAGACGATCATCGCGCGCCCGCCCGCATAGGTGAGGTCAATCTGCACGCCGCGGCGTTCTTGGCAGAGTTGCAGCAGGCCGCCCAGATATTCATCCGGCGTCAAAATGGTGGCCTTGATCCACGGTTCCTCGATATGTTCGATATAGACGGGGTCGAGCATATCGGCGGGGTTGTATAGCTCCATCTTCTCGCCGTTGGTGCGGTAGATGTGATAGACCACGCTAGGCGCGGTGGGGATGAGGTCTAGGTCGAATTCACGGGATAGGCGCTCTTGTATGATCTCCATGTGGAGCAAGCCTAGGAAGCCGCAGCGGAAACCCATGCCGAGGGCTTGGGATTGCTCCGGCTCGTAATGCAGGGAGGCATCGTTGAGTTTGAGCTTGCCAAGGCTGTCGCGTAAATCTTCGTAATCGCCCATATCCACGGGGAAGAGCGAGCAAAACACCATCGGCACGGAGGGTTTAAAGCCGGGCAGGGCCTTTTCGCACGGTTTGCGCATATCGGTGATGGTATCGCCAACAAGCGTGTCTTCGATGTCTTTGATACCCGCCGTGATAAAGCCCATCTCGCCGGGGCCGAGCTCGTCGATCATGATGGGCTTGGGGGAGAACACACCAACGCGGTCGATCTCGCGCTCGGCGCGTGTGTTCATGAATTTGATTTTCTGGCCTTTTTTCAGGTGGCCGTCAATAACGCGCACCAGAATGACCACGCCGAGGTACGAGTCGTACCAGCTATCAATCAGCAGCGCTTTGGTCGGTTTGTCTGAATCGCCCTCATGCGGGGGCGGGAGTTTGGTGACGATGGCCTCTAACAGGTCATCAATGCCGATACCGGTTTTGCCGGAGCATTCCACGGCTTCCGATGCATCAAGGCC
>CAXBAL010000295.1:0-2688 GCA_963973475.1 uncultured Micavibrio sp. | reverse complement strand
TAACCAGAACGCCCCGTATGATTGGGTTGGCGGTTTTTCTTTCGGTGCCTGGATCGGTATGCAGCTATTGATGCGCCGCCCGGAAATTCAGGGGTTTGTATCGGTTGCCCCGCCTGCCAATATGTATGATTTTAGCTTCCTAGCCCCGTGTCCGACATCGGGCCTGGTTCTGCAAGGTGGCCGTGATGATGTGGTGCAGGAGCCGACTGTCGAGAAATTTGTCGATAAAGTGCAAATGCAAAAAGGGATTTCAATTGATTACCGCGTTATTCCTGAAGCCAATCACTTCTTCCACGGCTATACCGATATGATGAGCGAACATATTCATGACCATTTGAATAAAGCCGAAGCCGGACGCAGTGTGAACGTTACAGAAGCGATTGCCGCTTAATTCAAGCGCGTAACGGTTTTAACTCGTTAGAAATAAAGTAGAGCCCTATTTTGGGGCTCTTTTTTATATGGTGGATGGCGATACGTATTAACTGCCGCCGATTGAATTATGTGCTTTTAAGGCGCTCTGGATTTCATCCATATGGTCGTTCACCTTCACTTTGCGCCATATCTGGGAAATAATACCGTTTTCATCAATCAGGAAGGTTGTGCGTTCTATGCCCATGAAGGTCTTGCCGTACATGGATTTTTCTTTCCAGACGCCATAGCGTTCACAAACATCACCATTTTCGTCTGAGGCGAGCGGGAAGTTGAGACCATGCTTGGCCTTGAAATTGTCGTGTTTTTTGACGCTGTCTTTGGAAATGCCCACGACTTTTGCGTTGAGCTTGCTCAAAGAATCCAGATTATCGCGGAAGTCGCATGCTTGCGTGGTGCAGCCCGGTGTGTTGTCCTTGGGGTAGAAATACAAAATAACCTTGTGGCCTTTTAGCGCCGTGGTTGATATATCCTCACCGCCATCAGTAGGAAGTCTAAATTCCGGGGCTTTATCGCCGATTTTAAGCTCGCTCATAGAATTTTCCTTTAAAAATTACGTCTGATATCTATTTTATTGATATCTATTTTATTTAGATAAGGTATTAACAAAACGCGGTGCCTGCAAGTTCCGTTTTAGGCGTGTAATGCAGGAAAATTTGCATATATTAGAAATTTGGGTTTCTGCAGAGCACAAAATAGTTTTATTGTATAAGGGTGCCTTCAAATGCTTTTTCGTCTGATAATAAATAAAACAATGAATATGGTCGATTTAAAACGTGTCCGATAAGAATAAAGAGACTTTGCCCCCCGAAAAACCAGATAATAAGAAATCTGTGAAGAAAGCCGCGCCAGCACCAAAGAAGAAAAGGCTTAAGGTATACCGCAAACGTAGCGCCCATATAGCGGGAGAGGGATTTGCCGTTTTCTTACTGATTGTGCTCATTTTGGCCGCCCTTTCGGTCTGGCGGTTAAAGAGCGGACCGGTCGATATCAGCTTTGCCAATGATTATATTGAAAGTGCGCTGCGGGACGAGGAGTCCGGCGTATATGCCAGTATTGATAAATCCGCGCTGTACTGGCCGGATTTAAAGGGGCCTTTGCTGCTGGGCCTGCAAGACGGGCGCATTATGGGCGCCGATCATAACGAGATCATATCGGTGGACGAAATAGCGCTGAGCCTGTCCAAGGCCAAATTGCTGGTAGGGATTATCGAGCCGTTATCGCTTATTATCACGCGCCCATCCGTGCGGGTGATCAGGGGCGAGGATAACAGTATTGATTTCGGGCTGGGTGATGAAGAGGCGATCATTGGCGATAAAATCGAGGAACAGGCCGAAGGGCAGCGGGATTTGATTGCCGATATTCTGGATTTGATTGAAAAGCCGGAAGAAGGCGGTGGCTCGCCTTTGGCCGCGCTGCGTACGCTGCAGATTATTGATGCCCAAGTGATGGTGGAAGATCATAAATTCGGCGCGTCCTGGTTCTTTCCTGATTTTAATATCGTTTTCGAGAAAGCGCCGCTGGGGCTTAAAGCAACGCTAGATCTTGATTTGCCGGAAGTTAAAGACGAGGCGTCGCATTTTCATGCAGAAGTATTGCTGAACCGCGAGGCCAACAGCGCCGAGGCGAGCGCCGATTTCAGCAATCTGGATGTAAGCATTTTTGCAGGAAAAATCGAGGGGCTGGATATTTTGCGCAAGCAAGATGTTGTTCTGGATGCCAAGCTTTATGCCACGCTGGGACTGGATTTCACGGTAAGAAATGTAAGCGGTGAGATCAGCTCGGAAAGCGGGAAGGTCTTTAGTGAGGCGCTGGCACCTGTTCCTGTTGTTTATCAAGATTTCCGGACGGCGCTGACGTATCAGAACGGAGAGCGCGAAAGTCTGCGCATTGAAGGCATGCATGTGACCAGCAATGGTGTGACTTTCCGTATGGAAGCGCAGATGGCGAGTGCGAGCGCCGAGGCCGAAATGCAAGGTCCGCCGGAGTTGGCTGAAGCAGAGGAAGGTATAGCCGAGGAAGGCACGCAGCCGGAAGCGGATTTGGAAGATGTTCAGGAACAAGGCCAGAGCACGCCTGTTTATACCGGCACCGTGGCCTTGAGCCTTGATGATATGCCGCAATCCAGTATTGCCCCGCTATGGCCCGCCGTATTAGAAGGGGACGCCTCGGAAGAATGGATTGTTGAAAAAATGAGTGGCGGCGATCTGGAGGGATTGCGCGCGCAGACCGATTTGATCGTAAGCCGTGATGAGGCGG
>CAXBAL010000294.1:0-2702 GCA_963973475.1 uncultured Micavibrio sp. | reverse complement strand
CGTCTTCCAAGACTGCGAAGTCCCCGTAGAGAACATTATGGGTAAGGAAGGCGAGGGCGTCAAAATCCTGATGTCCGGCCTTGATTACGAACGCGTTGTGCTCTCGGGCGGACCGCTCGGCATCATGCAGGCTTGCATGGATATCGTTGTGCCCTATGTGCATGAGCGCGAGCAATTCGGCAAACCCATCGGCACATTTGAGCTTATGCAGGGCAAAATGGCCGATATGTATACGGCGCTGTCATCCCAGCGCGCTTATGTTTACGCGGTGGCACAAGCCTGTGATCGCGGAGAAACCGCCCGTAAAGACGCAGCCGGATGCATCCTCATGAGCGCCGAAGCCGCCACGCAAATGGCGCTGCAAGCCATCCAGACCTTGGGCGGTAACGGCTACATCAACGAATACCCGACAGGCCGCCTCCTCCGCGATGCCAAGCTGTATGAGATCGGCGCCGGAACCTCCGAGATTCGCCGTATGCTGATCGGGCGGGAGCTGTTTGAAGAGACGAAGTAGATGAAATATTGACTATTTTTCATATAACGTTTATACACGTTATACAATAAGAGAAATAGACTATGAGCAACATACAAAAGCATTTTTATCAAAACAACAGCCCAGAATGCTCAAGACAAACAAATGTTTTCAAGCCCGCAGCGGCCTATGAGATTGAAAATAATATCCAAGGGATAGCAGAAAACTACCGCTACCCAAATGATATGAACGCGACAGAATTCGAACAAACATTCGACTTTGGATCCGAAGTTTTCAAATGTTATATGCCACCGCTCAAAAGTGAATTCGAAATTATCCAAATACAACAACCTTCACCGGATTTAATGACTGCACTAAATAATACATGGCATGAATTAAAAGCCTTAAATCCGCAACTTGGGACACTGGATATAAACCCCTCGAACCCGTTAGAGCTTCTCAATGCAATAAATGGGGTGGCTTGCCAGCTTAACACTGATGACATCGGGTACTTTATATTGATGCATCGTAAGCTAAACAGATTTGATGTCTTTGCAAAGGCGATCCATCACGATGCTGATTTATATGCCGCCTGCGAAGAAATGAGCAAAGTAACAAACGATAGCAATATGGGTTTTCACTGGCTGCCAGCTCCCTCAACAATACGTAAAGCCGCGGCAGCCATTGCTGAAAATGTGCGCCACAATATAGATAACATTCCTCCACCTCATCCCTAGAAAATATCACCGCACCGCACAAAAATTTTAGCCACTTAGCACCGCAGCAATTTGAAATATTTCTCTCTAACCCGTCGCGCTTTTATAGTATTCTTTCGTATTATTTTCACCCTATAGGCAAGCGCCTTTTTATGCGCTAAATTAATGTCATAACGAACAGGGATATCATGAGCAAGAAATCTGCCGCGCTTACTTTACGTGACGTACAACTGACCGACAAATATGAACTGAATGATGGCGTTGCCTTCATGTCCGGCTTGCAGGCCTTAGCGCGTATTCCGATTGTCCAGCGCAGGCGTGATATCGCCGCCGGACTCAACACCGCAGGGTATATTTCCGGCTATCGCGGCTCCCCGCTCGGTGCGTATGATCTGGAGCTGAACCGCGCCAAGAAATACCTGACCGAGCTTGACATCAAATTCCAACCGGGGGTGAATGAAGACCTCGCCGCCACCGCCATTTGGGGCACGCAGCAGATTAATTTAATGCCGGGCGGCAGTGATTATGACGGTGTCTTCGGCATCTGGTACGGCAAATCACCGGGCGTTGATCGCTCAGGCGACGTCATGAAACACGCCAATGCGTACGGCACCGCGCCGCGCGGCGGCGTGCTTGCGATTGTGGGTGATGACCATGCCTGTAAATCCTCCACCCTGCCATGCCAATCCGATCACGCGCTTTATGCGATGATGATCCCGCAGCTTTACCCCGCCAGCGTGGCCGAGTTTGTGGAATACGGGATTTTGGGCATTGAGATGTCGCGCTATTCCGGTTGTTGGGTTGCGCTGAAAGTCACCTCTGAAAATGTCGAGACCTCCGGCACCGTTGATCTCTCGAAAGAAAATATCGAGATCAAACACCCCAGTGATGAGGAATTCGAAAAACCCCAAGGCGGCCTGCATATCCGCATGAATGACAAGCCGCGCGATGTGGATTGGCGCTTGCAGAATTACAAACTATTCGCCTGTCACGCCTTTGCGCGCAAGAACAAAATAGACCGCATTATGATTGATGCGCCCAAGCCGCGCTTCGGGATTATCACCAGCGGGAAATCCTACGGCGATGTCGCGCAAGCCCTCGTCGAGCTTGGTATCACTGACGATGTGGCGGACAAGATAGGCCTGCGCCTTTACAAGGTCGGCATGACATGGCCGCTGGAGCCGCAAGGCGTACAAAGTTTTGTGAAAGGCCTTGATGAAATTCTCGTCGTTGAGGAAAAGCGCGAGCTGATCGAATACCAGCTCAAGCAGCAGATTTTCAACTGGGACATCAAAGACCGCCCGACTGTGGTCGGCAAATACGATGAAAAAGGCGCGCGCCTTTTGCCGCTGCACAATGACCAGAATGTCGGCATGGTCGCCCATGTGATCGCCAAGCGCCTTGCGCCCTATTACACCACCCCGCAAATCGAAGAGCGCCTGAAGTTTTTTGAGGAGCGCGAAGCAGGCATTAAAGAATACCTGCCGCCATCTTTGCGCCGCCCGTATTACTGC
>CAXBAL010000293.1:0-2714 GCA_963973475.1 uncultured Micavibrio sp. | reverse complement strand
CCGTGAAGGCCATGCTGAAAACCTCGAATGATAATTCCGCACAGATTTTACTGGCGGAGGCTCAATACGGTATCGCACCGGGTCAGGCCGCTGTGGCCTATCTGGGGGACCGCGTTATCGGCGGCGGCTGGATTACCGGAACGGATAAGGCGCGCTAGATTTATATAATTTTTGCGAGCATGTCTGGCGATAACGGCTTTTCCAGACATTCTTTAACAGCGTCATATTTCGCGACCTCAACGCGGTCGCAATCCTGGTATAAAGAGGTGAGCATATAAATCGTGGCCATATCGCTACCTTTTTGCGCGTAATAAGCCTTCAGAAATTCAATGCCGTTCATATTCGGCATATTGATATCCAGAAAGATTACATCGGGCTTTGCGCTTTCCAATACCTCCAGCGCGTGCAAACCGTCAAAGGCTTGTAAAACCTCGACATTTGGATACGCGCGATAGATCACTGCCTCATGTAAAAAGCGATCAACCTCGTTGTCATCAATGATTAAAATGGTTTTGGCATTCATATATGCCAATCATACACGTTAATCAGTAAATTGGTCAAAGGCTCTTAACGCATCAGCCGCATACATTAAAGATGGACCACCGCCCATATACACGCACATCGCCATCACCTCGGCTACCTCTTCCTTGGTTGCACCCAAGCGAACCAAGGCTTTGGCGTGAAAACCGATGCAGCCATCACAGCGCTGACTGACGCCGATAGCAAGGGCAATTAATTCCTTGGTTTTCTCATCCAGGGCCCCATTGGCCGTGGCCGCGCCCGACATGGCATAAAATCCATCCATTGTGTCCGGCGCCAGCTTTTTCAATTCGCCAACATACTGAGATATATCTTTTGTAATCGCTTTATAATCTTTTGACATTTCTGCCTCCTTTTAATATGATATAATTATAATATCATAAAAATATAAATTGAAAAGCATAATATGAACATTAAAGATATGGAGCAAAACGCCGAACAAGCGGCTGGATTCTTAAAGGGTCTGGCAAATGCGCACAGGCTGCTTATCCTATGCCAGCTCTCGGAAGGTGAGAAAAGCGTCACGGAATTAATTACCGTGACAGGTCTGGCGCAAACGTCAATGTCACAGCACCTATCAAAGCTGAAAGACGAGAATATAGTAACCTTCCGCCGCGACCACAGAACGCTCTATTATCGCATTGATAATGAGGCCGTGCTGAGCATCATGGCGGTCATGTATGAACATTTCTGCAAACGCTAAAGGAACTCACACCATGTCCACAATTACAGCCATGCAAGCCCATGCACTTCTCAAAAAAGGAGAGGCCATTCTAATCGATGTACGCGACGCCGATGAATTCAAGGAAGAACACATCCCCTTCGCGCTATCGCTGCCCCTGAATACGCTCGATGAAAGCTTTAGAAAACTCGCTATCCCTGACGGGAAAACGGTTATTATACATTGCCTGAAAGGCATGCGCGGGCAAAAAGCTTGTGATTATATTTGCAATAATGGAGCAAATTCACTTGAGCCGCTTAATATTGAAGGCGGCATAACCTCATGGAAACAATCCGGCTTACCCGTCATCGGGAACGCACGAAAAATGGCTATATTCCGGCAGGTACAAATTATCATCGGCCTTGCTTTGATATGCCTGATCGGCTTGGGCTTGGCGGGAGTAGTCATCGCATTTTATTTTGCCTTTATATTATCCATGCTTTTTTTCTTCGCAGGGGTTACAGGATATTGTGGTTTGGCCTATATTCTCAATAGACTACCCTGGAATAGGTAAGGACTAAAATATGTTTGGCATTGATCTGGATCCGGTATTACTCGCGCGCATTCAATTTGCATTCACGATTTCTTTTCATATTGTCTTTCCGGCCTTTACGATTGGCCTTGCGAGCTGGCTTGCGGTAGTCGAAGGGCTTTGGCTTAAAACCGGTAATGACACCTATAAACAAATCTACAAATTCTGGATCAAGATTTTTGCCGTATGTTTCGGGATGGGCGTGGTTTCGGGCGTTGTCATGTCGTATCAATTCGGCACGAACTGGTCGGTATTTTCCGACCGGGTCGGCAATGTCATCGGGCCGCTTTTAGGCTACGAAGTGCTCACGGCGTTCTTCCTCGAAGCATCTTTCCTCGGCATTATGCTATTTGGCTGGGGGCGCGTGAGCAAAGGCATGCATTTCGCCTCGACCGTAATTGTCGCCATGGGAACGATCATCTCGGCGTTCTGGATTTTGGCGGCGAATAGCTGGATGCAAACGCCGCAAGGCTTCGAGATCGGCGCGGACGGCATTTTATATCCCACAAACTGGATCGAGATTATCTTCAATCCGTCTTTTCCATACCGCTTTTTCCACATGGTTAATGCGGCGTATCTGACAACAGCCTTTGTCGTTGGCGGGGTTGGATCATGGTATCTCTGGCGCGGCAAATATATTCCGCACGCGCGCATTATGGTGGCAATGGCGATGTTAATGGCTGTGATCATGGCTCCGACGCAGCTTCTGATCGGGCATGCGCATGGCGAAAATACGCTGCATCATCAACCCGTTAAAATCGCCGCGATGGAGGGCAATTGGGAACGCGGACCGAACAAGCCGCTTTACCTGTTCGGTTGGCCGAATGAGGAAACCGAGCTTATAGATTTTGCCATTTCCATTCCGGATGGCGCGAGCTGGATTCTCACTGGCGATTCACAAGGCGAGGTTCCGGGCCTTCG
>CAXBAL010000292.1:0-2723 GCA_963973475.1 uncultured Micavibrio sp. | reverse complement strand
TATATTTCGCAAACGCGCCATCGGGATGGTAATACACCATGCGCCGCGCATTGCTGGTGCCCACAGGCTCCAACCTCGTGCGTTCTTTCAAATACTCCGAGAGCTTCTCCGCGCTCCACTCCTGCTCGGCCTCCGAAAACACAAACGCCGTATCGGCGCGCAAGCCGCGCATAATTTTCTCATCGCTCAGCAAAATTTCGGCCACCGAAGGGCCTGCATAGATATTTTCAAACCGCTGGAAATCCGATCCCTGCCCCGGTCCCAGTCTTTGCATTAAAAACCGCAGCGCAAACAAGTCATCATTGGCCAGCATCGAAGAAGTCTCCGCCCCCGTCATCGGCGCGGCGGGCGCAAGCAAAATCGCAGCCTTGTAATGCGGCACGCTCATTTGAATAAATAAAAATGCCGCCAGTATCCCCAGCGCGGCGCCTGCTACTATCCAAAACTTCGCGCGCCAAACATCGCTGAATAAATCGCCTAGGCGCGGTTCATACTGTGCCGTATTGCCCCCCGCAACACTCATTACGCCGCCGCCTTCTTGTTCTGGCGCGGCTCGTTTTGCTCGGCAATATCGCGGGCTCTGGAAATCCACGCCTCCATAGAATCGGACGGTATAAAGATTTTCCCCGCCTCCAGCGCGCCTTCATGCGCCTTAAACCATAAATCACCATCATTGCGGTAAAGTAAAATGGCATCTACCAGCTCGCGCACGCGCCCTTGCTGCACAACCTGTCCTGCCTTGAAATCACGGATAACCTTCGCCGCCTCGCACGCTTCGGGGCCGACAAAAATACAAGGCCGCGCCACGGCCAGCGCGGAATAAAGCTTGGAAGGCACCAGACACCCTGCCGCCTCGTCCTTCATCGAGATGATATGAATGTCGCCGCTCTCCATAACCTCTTTCAAACGGCTATTGGGCTGATACGGCAAAAGGCGAATATTTTGCAAACCGCGCCGCGCGCGCGCATGGGCAATTTTATCAAACCCAGCGCCGTCTCCGACAAAGATAAACTCAATCTCGGGATTGCTTTCATTCAAACTCTCGGCGGCGCGCAAAATCGTGTCCACCGGATGCGCGCGGCCTATATTGCCCGCATACAGCACGCGGAATTTCGGCCCGTCCTTCAACAACTCATCATAATTTTTCGAGCCGTAAAATTCCGGCACAGCCTCCAGCGCAGCCTCATAGGCGCTCTCGTTACTCTCTCCCGTAATTAACTCCTGATCCGGCCAATTAGGAATCACGGTAATTTTGCGCGGGTCAATACCGCTATGGCTAAGATGTTTAGCCATACAGCGCCCGATCACGATATTCTTATCCGCATTTTGCATCGTCCGGCGAGAGAGTTTCTTTAATTGGCGCTCGAAAAACGCCGGAATATGGACATCCACCGCGCTCAGAACATCAGGATATAAATCCTGACACCAATGAATATGGCGCGATTTGCGGAAAAACGCGACCAGCCGCCCGACCACGCTCAGCATCGGCGGGTCCGTCATGCTCACAACAATATCGGCTTTAGGCAGCCTGAGTGCTGCCACAAACAGCCGCAACCATATCCACAAATACCCGATGGTATATTGCTGGTTTTCCGCGGCCTTGATGCGCATAACCTTGACCGATCCATCACGCTCGCGCACGGCTTTGGGACCGGTGGTCAAAACATAAACCTGCCAGCCATCACGCGCAAACCCGCGCGCCAGATCACGCAACACGCGCCCTGTGGCACCGCGCGTAGGCGGGTAAACCCTGTTAATCAGTATTATGGATGGTCTATGACGCATGGCTTAAAACTCTTCTTGCCCCACAAACTAGAGCGATTTTTCCTCGCTGACAAGAATTTGCTGCTCTTCGGGGGCAAGAAGCTTTGGGGCAAATGCCATAAGGGCCAAAAGAACCCCGAAATCAAAGGACTTAAAACTCGCATATAGGAAAATATCAATCAGAAACGGGCAGAGCAACGCGAGCGCAAATACAAGACCGCGTAAGGTGATTGTGTGCAAAGCATAACTCCAGATTTTCTGCCCCAACGCATAAAAATAAACCCCGAAAACAAATAGCCCCGCTACCCCCGTTTTCAACAACACCGAGCTCAGCGCCCCATGAGTGAAATTCACGCTCATTCCGCCCACGGCAGGCGAGTTATAAACACCGCCCCAGCCCGTGCCGAAAAAAACACCAAGCGGATGCGCACTAATATGCTCCCAAACGGCCATCCATTCTTCCCCGCGTCTGTTCAACCCGACCAGTGATGTTTTATCCGCAAGCGCGGCGCCGATCATCCATAATTCTTGGCTAAAAAATACTAACGCCCCGATAAACAAAACCATGTAAGGCAAAGTCTGAACGGGGCGGATCCTTAAGGCCGAGAAAAAAATCAAAGCCAGTGACAGCGCGAACAATCCCACAGACGCACGCTGCATCACAAGAATCATCGCACCGAGGGGAATAAGGGAAAGTATTAATAACAAGGCCCCTGCTGCCCAGCCTCGCCCGCATGGCTTTTCAATTAAAACGGCAAGGCCATGTCCCGCCAGCATAATCGCGGCAAATAAAACCAGCGGCGAATTCCCTATATAGGCGGTCGCGTCACCCCCGCCTATCATGCTCGCAATTTCCCGCAAGGCAAGCATAATGCCCGCTGCCACGCACACATAAACCAGCACTTTACCCCCGCGCGCCGATAACAAACCACAGAGCAATACCGGCAAGGAAATAAACC
>CAXBAL010000291.1:0-2732 GCA_963973475.1 uncultured Micavibrio sp. | reverse complement strand
TCCCGCGAAACGACCTTCCAGATTTCCGCAATCGCATCACCGACCAAAACGCCGTTTTGTCCATGCCCAACCCCGCTCAGCTCAATTGGCGGTAAGGAAAAGGGCTCCAGCTCACGCTCCATAAAAGTTACCTTCGGGTGAATAACGCCGCTCATAAACAATTTATCGAGAATTACCTTAACGGCTTGCTCACCCTGCGTCGGGTTGGCGCCCACGCTCTCATTCAGGTTTTTGCGGATATCCGTTAAATTAGTGGCGCCCGGTTTAATTTCCAGATAAATATCGGTGCCCTCCACGCGCACATCTTTAAACTCCAGCAATTCCTTGCCCAGCGCGCCTGCCTGAATGCGGATGGCTTTAACCGTAACGGCATGCGCACCTGAATACCCTTCCGGGTTATCAATCTTCAAATTGGCCACATCAATGGTGCGGTTTTGCAGTGATATATCCATACGGCCAATGGTGACATCCACCCCCAAAGTGCGGCTGGCGTAATCCTCGGCCAGATTTTGCGCGATAGAGCCTAAATTCAAAAACAAATAAATCCCACCGCCAAACAGCATCGCCGTAGCCAGTGAGGTAATTGTCAGTGCGCTTTTGGTGACCGTCATTTTATATCATCCATTCCAATCTTGATTTCGAGTGGGTATAGTGTAGAGCCAAGACAAACAAACGAACAGGTCAAAACGGCGTGAGCGATCAAAAACCCCTTAATAACTATGACATCTGCATTTTCGGCAATTCCGAGCACAGCTTTAACACAGCGCTGGAAAACGCACGCGGGGGCGCCCACACCGCCCTCATCCATACCAAAGAGGCGGGCGATCGTGATTTTGCACCAAAAGAAAACATCATCCTCGAAACTCTTTATGCCTCTGCCGCGCTCGCGCAAAGTTTCCGCAGCGCAGATCATTTCGGCATAGAGCCCGAAAACCCAAAGGTAAACTGGCCGAAGGTCAAAACCCATATCCGCGATTCACTGGACCGCATCACCCCGCATTATTCCTTCGACAAGCTCAGCGGCCTTGGCGTTGAAATCATCCAAGGTCCCCTAAGCCAAGATGACGCCTCCAGCGCAAAACAGAGCATCCACGAGACACCAAATCCGTCTGCACCCGAATACGAAGGCCTATATGAGACGAACCCCTTAACGCTTCTGGATATAACAAACTGGGAAGCCCTGCCCGAGCATCTCATAATTCTGGGCGGCTGTGGGCATTCTATCACTCTGGCCCAAAGCCTATCGCGGCTGGGATGCAAAACCACGCTGGTCAGCGCAGATCTTATTTCCGAAGCACTGGATAGAGAGCTCTATAACATCCTCTATCAACGCTTCGAACAGGAAGGCATCCGCCTCATTCAAAACGCCGATATAACAAATATAGAAAGCAGCGAGGGCATAACCGTCCACATGATGCATGAAAACACCAAGCGCCGCGTTAGCGGCTCGCATATTCTGGTCATGCCGGCGGATGAGGAAACAACGGAAGCCTTCGCGCTGGCCGATCCTGCCTTCGCGCAAATCGGCCTCACGGAGAATAAGGCGCGCGAGAAATTCGGTGCGGGCAAATTTCACATCACCAAATGGCGCTATCAGGAAAGCGATTTCGCCATAACCCAGCGCACCAATAATGGCTTGTTAAAAATAATCACCCATACCGACGGTACCGTGCTTGGCGTCGGAGTTTGCGGCGCGCAGGCTTTAGAACTTATAGGCCCATGGTCGATTGCCTTACAGCAAGCGCTCCGCCTATCGGACATGCAAAACCTGATCGCCCCCCACAGCGCCTATAGCCGCATGAGCGCCCAAGCAATCGAAGGCTATATCGCCCAAATCGCCAACCCCGCCCGCCAGTTTAAACCGGGCAGCTTCTGGCAAAGCCTAATCGGGGCTGGGCAATAAAAAAAGGGCGCAAGCCATTGGCCGCGCCCTTCATTCTAAAGGCTTATAAATTACTTTTTCTTACCGCCCAACAAGCTCTGCTTGCCGTTCTTAATCGGGATCATGCGCGGCTTTTTTTCTTCCGGCACAACGCGCTCGAGATCAATCAGTAACAGGCCGTCCTTCAAATCGGCGTCCCCGACTTTAATATGATCGGCAAGGCGGAAAGTGCGCTCGAAACTGCGCCCCGCAATACCGCGGTGAAGATAGGTCTTGCCCTCTTCTTCTTCGCTATCAACGATCTTACCCGATACGGTCAGTTGATCGTCCTGAGCAGTGATATTCAGGTCTTTTTCCCCGAAACCGGCCACGGCCATAACGATGCGGTAACGCTGCTCGTCCAGCTTTTCAATATTATAAGGGGGGTAGGATTCAAAGCGTTCCTCTTTATCGCTCAGCATCGTTTCGAACAAATCGTTGAAACGGTCAAAGCCGATAGATTGGCGCATTAATGGGGTGAATGAAACAAGGTTGTTCATTGTTTTTCTCCTTCTTCAATAAGCAAGGTTCGTTTAAACGGAGCCAGCCACCATGACCGCGCCCCTATGTCTGTAAGGCAATGTGGAACCCAATATAGGCGTTCCTGACCTTACTTCTTATTATATATTACGTGGATATTGCGAATCAAGATTACAAAAATGCAAATTTTTCTTCTCAGCTTCACCCCATATGCTATACCTAGCGCCATGAGTGAAAAACGCCTGCAAACACTGGAAGAAACCCTCGCCCACCAAGATCAGCAAATCGTGGATTTAAGCGAAATGCTCATCCTGCAAGGCCGCGAGATCGC
>CAXBAL010000290.1:0-2764 GCA_963973475.1 uncultured Micavibrio sp. | reverse complement strand
GGATCATACCCAGATTGACACGGACCGGGATTTGCGCAGCAAGATGGCCAAATGGCTGGCCAACACAAAAAAGCGCCGCTCAGTGGATGCCATTATCAAAGACATTAATGAGCAGACTAAAATTATTTTCAATTCAGAATCCGAAGAAGAAAAACAAGACGCCCTTAAAAGGGTCACCGTTTTAAGCGGACGTATTACACCAAGGTCTTTGCCAGACGAGACACTGGAAAGATTGAAGGCTGCGCAGCGCGACAATGCAGACGCCGCAGAATTCGGCATAAATCTATAATTACTATTTCTAATAAATAGCCAATCACACATGGAATAAAACTTGACCGTATAGCAAGAATGCTTAGGATTAGGACTGATTTTTGACAATGGGTATGTGCTATTACGGCATGCGCCATATAACCATAGGCCGGCGGCACGTAAGTGCAGGATCATAAAAATATAAATGACAGACAATATTAAAGATACAAAGCCTCTACGGGATATCAGTATTCGCCTCGTTCAGGATGAAGCAGAGCTCCACGCCGCCCAGAATCTTCGCTATAAAGTTTTCTACGAGGAATTCAGTGCCATACCATCTGATGAAATGACCCGTCTGGAGCGTGATTTTGATGAATATGATCCTGTTGCCGATCACCTGATTGTTACTGATAAACGTGATGGCGAGGAAGTTATCGTCGGCACTTACCGCCTGATGACGCAGGATAAAGCAAAACAACACGGCCATTTCTACACCAGCAGCGAATTCAATCTTCAAAAACTAATGGATTCCGGCCTGAGCATTATGGAGCTTGGCCGCTCTTGCGTAATGCCGAACTACCGCGCAGGAAGCGTTTTGCAGCTGCTCTGGCAAGGTATCGCCGATTATGTCAGCGATAATAATATTGATATCATGTTCGGCTGTGCCAGTCTGCATAGCACGGATATTGAGGGGCTGGCCCAGCCGCTTTCCTATATGTATCACAATCACCTGGCCAGCGAGGATATCCGCCCGAAAGCCCTTGATGACCGCTATATCAATATGAATATTCTCCCCCCCGATGAGATCAATGTGAAGGCTGTATTTTCTGATCTGCCGCCGCTAATAAAGGGCTATTTACGTGTCGGCGCCTCTATTGGTGACGGTGCGGTGATTGATCCGCAGTTCAATACCACCGATGTCTGCATCGTTGCTCATACGCATTATGTTACCGGCCGCTACCGCAAACATTACGAGCGCAAGATTGATAAGGAAATTCCATCCGGCTCAAAGCTGCTTGATCTCAATGCCGATGATTTGGCTGCCTTGGCTAAAGGCACAGCCTGATGCGGTCTGTTATCGCACTCATTAAAATCCTTACGTTCTTTGCGTTAATCCTGCTGATCGTCCCCGCCCAACTTATAGTTCTCTGCTTTACTAAAGGCTCTGCCGCCTATATTCTCCCCCAACTTTGGCATAAGGGGGTTTGCTTTATCTTTCGCATAAACGTGCTGGTACAAGGGACGCCAGCAAAACAAGGGCAAACCCTGTATGTAAGCAACCACCTCTCTTATCTTGATATACCCGCCATCGCGACCGTACTGAAGGCGTCATTTGTTGCAAAAAAGGACGTTGCAAGCTGGCCTGTTTTCGGCTTTCTCTCGAAATTACAACAAACCGCTTTTATAGAACGCAGCCGCGGCGCGGCCGCCAAAGAAGCAAGCGCGCTCGATACGATGCTGGCCGCAGGAAAAAATCTGATTGTCTTTCCCGAAGGCACCTCGACAGATGGCCAAAGCGTTCTGCCCTTTAAATCCAGCCTGTTTTCACTGGCGCTTAAAGATGCATCAAAGCCCCTGCAGATACAGCCCTTTTCTATTCAGGTCATAAGCGTCAATGACACCCCCCCAACCACGCAGGAATTGCGCGATATTTATGCCTGGCACCGGGATATGGATACCGAACTCCCCTCCCACCTCTGGCTTTTTGCCAAGAGCAAGGGCGCGAATATTCGTCTGAATTTTCAGCCCGTAATTGTCTCGTCCGCATTCGGGGACAGAAAAACACTTGCAAAGCACTGCCATGAAGCGGTAAGCAATGGGGTAGATTATCAAAGCGCGCTGGCCGCATGAATTTAAAATTACAGGAGAAACAATCATGACCTTTACCGCCGAAGAAATGTCCACACTGCAAAATTACTTACAGAAAAAGTTCGGTCATACCGGTTTCGCCCTGAAAATGCGCGACAAGGCTAATGATTCTGTCGAGGTATTGCTCAATGGTGAATTCATCGCAATTATTTACAAAAATGTGGATGAAGGCGAAGTGTCTTATGACATGAATATGTCTATTTTGGACATTGATCTTAAAGACGCAGCTTAATACTCCTTAAAAAATACACGCTCAATGTTTCAGACAAATGCATTTTTTTTGCCTGAAACCTGCTGTATCTGCTAAACTTGATAGGTAGAGCAATAAATACGGTAGCCGTGATTATTTATATAAAAAATATCCTTGTCTTAACGGGTATTCTGCTTGCCATCGCAAGCCAGAGCGTTGTTATGGCTGCACAACCCGTAATTTTTAAAGCGCCGCAAGACATACCTGCCGCCCCTGCTCTCATAGATTTTATTGCTACAAAAGACAGCTTTGCTAAAGCTGTTGTTGTTATAGCAGCCAGCGATCTTAATAATGATTTTATCAATGAATATATTGTAAAAAACACGAACTGCACGCTGACCCAAGGCTGCCCGTATCTCATCATCGCCGACACCAATGAAGGTTATATTGTAATTG
>CAXBAL010000289.1:0-2771 GCA_963973475.1 uncultured Micavibrio sp. | reverse complement strand
TAATGCGCAACACCGCACGGCTTTCACAGTCTCTATCGAGGCCAAAGAAGGTGTCACCACAGGCATTTCGGCGGCGGATCGTGCTCATACGATCCAGACCGCCATTGACCCGATAACGCGCCCCCATGACATCGCAACGCCGGGTCACGTATTCCCGCTCAAGGCGCGTGACGGCGGCGTTCTGGTGCGTGCCGGCCATACCGAGGCCGCTGTTGACCTTGCCAAGATGGCCGGTTTTAGTGGCGCAGGTGTGATTTGCGAGATTATGAATGATGACGGCACCATGGCGCGCTTACCCGATCTGGTTGGCTTTGCCCAGCGCCATAATATGAAGATAGGCACAATTGCCGACCTGATATCACACCGCCGCAAAAATGAAAGTCTGGTGCGTAAAATCCACGAGACAAACTTCGAGAGTAAGTATGGCGGCAATTTCACAATGCATCTGTATATCAACACCCTGCAATATGCCGAGCATATCGTTTTGGTAAAGGGAGATATTAGCAATAGCGCCGATAACCCTGTGTTAGTGCGTATGCACGGCGTTGATATTATGGCCGATATTCTGGGCGGCGGAACAGATTCTGATCTGCACCGCTCTATGTCCATCATCAACGAGCAAGGTTCCGGTGTGATTGTGATATTACGCGAGCCCAACCCGCATAGCCTCTCGCAACGACTGTTAAAGGATGAGGGGCAGGACGATCCGAAAGCGCCTATATTACGCAGCTACGGCATTGGCGCCCAGATATTGCTGGATTTGGGCGTGCAACATATGACGCTTTTATCCAACTCAAAGAAAAATATTGCTGGCCTTGAGGGGTATAATCTGCATATTCATGGTCAAAAGCCGATACAATAAAGACTGCATTCATATGAGCCTGAAATTTCTGATTATAGAATCCCCCTATTATACGCAAATTTGTGACGCGCTCGTAGAAGGCGCAACCACATATTTATGTGAGCAGGGCGTAAGTTTCGAGCGTATTCAGGTGCCGGGCGCTCTTGAAATCCCGCTGGCGATCAAAATTGCGCATGAGAGTACCAAGGTGAATTATAACGGCTATATTGCGCTGGGCTGCGTCATTCGCGGCGAGACATCACACTATGATATTGTCTGCAATGAAAGCGCAGCAGGGCTAAGCCGCCTTGCGCTGGATCACAACCTGGCCATCGGCAATGGCATATTAACTTGCGATACCATGGAGCAGGCGCTTGTACGGGCTCTGCCGGATCAAAAGAATAAAGGCAAAGACGCGGCGCAAGCTGCATTGTCACTGGCGCAGTATAAAAAACAGCTGGATGTTAAGTAACACACTACAAATCCCAAAGGGTAGAGAGCCATTATGACCGCGCAAAAGAAGCAACGTGTATCAAAGACCGCACAATCAAGATCAGCAAGGCTTTTGGCCGTGCAGACTTTATATGGTGTCTTTCACACCGATAACGATATGAAAGAAGCCGTTGCGGACACGCTGGCGAAATCCGAGCATATTGAAATTGACGGAGAAGAGCTTGTTCCGCCCAATAAAGTCCTGTTTCAAAAAATACTCTACGGCTTTGATTCCCGAAAATCTGATGTCGAAGAAATCATATCCGGTTCGCTAACCACCAAGAAGACAGGCGAGACCGAGACTTTATTACAGGCAATCTTGTGTTGTGGCGTTTATGAATTACTGGCGCATAACGAGATTGATGCCCCAATAATTATTAATGATTACCTTGATGTCGCGCATGGATTTTACGAATCCGGTCAGGTAAAGCTTATTAACGGCGTACTTGATAAGGCCGCAAAAGCGCTCAGAAGCTAGTTTTACGACGCCTACCGCCCCATTAGTTAAAATTTTATGCAAACCTAACCAAACTTTAATATGTCCTCTGATAGTATGGTAAGTGGGTTTATACATTGTTAGGGGCAATTCTTTGAAAAAAATATTAGCAATTTTGGTTGTTTTGGCGTTGGTCGGCGGTGGCGGGGCAGGCGCCTATTTCTATTTCATGAATCCAGCCGAAGCATCCCAGCCTGAAGGCGAGCACGGTGAAAAACATGCAGAGAAAAAAGAAGAAAAAGATAAATCAACGCATACTTTCGTCGAATTAGACGTGCTTACCCTTCCTATTATTAATGATTCGGGTGTAACACAGACTGTCAGCCTTGTGGTTGCCATAGAAGTGGCCAGCGCTGAGTCCGCAGCCACCGTGACCGCACAGGCCCCGAGATTAAGAGATGCTTATATCCAGAAGATGTACGGTTTATTATATGATAGCAGCGCGCTTAAAGGCGGGGTGATACAGGTATCTGCCATTAAAGAACAATTAAACGAAATTTCCCATACGGTGTTGGGCAAGGATGTTGTCGAAGACGTCTTGTTGCAAGTGGTACAACAACGCCCCGTGTAGGATACGAAATTGCTTGGCTCTAGCATTAGAGCCTTTCAATATGTGAACCCTCTAAACTTTATAACGCCCGCTATTATTTAGCGGGCTTTTTTTGCGCTGCGTCACATTCTTTTATAAAAGCCACTTCCTCCTACCCCCTTGAACGCGCTAGACTTTCGCTCTCTGATTATGGGGAACATTTAATAATAACTAGAATAATGTGAGGATTATCATGGATTCAATCAATCTTATGATAGCGGGATGTGGCGGACTTGCTCTGCTGTATTGTGCTATCGCTGCGAAGCAGATTCTGGCGAAAGATGCCGGGAATGCAAAGATGCAGGAAATTGCATCGGCGATTCAAGAAGGCGCGTCTGCCTACCTGAACCGTC
>CAXBAL010000288.1:0-2778 GCA_963973475.1 uncultured Micavibrio sp. | reverse complement strand
TTCGGGACACTGATGACGATGGAGAATGTGCAGCAGGTCATCATGGAAAAGCATCTGAAAAAATTCCGTATCGACATCCGTAAATTGAAGTTTTCCCACGCCTCTAACGGAGCCTATCCTGTTCTGGGAACCAAAATGCATTTCTCGCCGCCCGATGCCTATCCCTATATGAATACAATTAAACTGAACGCTTATTATTACGGCCCGTTTGTCGTGGTGCAGGAAATGGTTGGGAATAACATCCACATTGAATCGGATGTCGCAACCCGCATTATGAAGTACTTGCAATTCACCCCGGTCGAAGCCCATAAAAACCAGCAATCCGAAAAAGCGTCCGAGCGTATGGAAACTTTAAAGCAAGAAACCCCCACAGAGTAAAACTGCAGATTTTAAGTCTGCAGCGTATTACCAAGGCTATTTAAGGAATCGGCGCCGTGCTTTGTTGTAACCACGCCTTCGTATCATCATCCACCAACGGCGAAATCTTTTGATAGACCTGCCCGTGATAGGCATTAATCCAACCTTTTTCCTCCGGCGATAACATGTCGACCTTAATCAGGGCTTTGGATATCGGGGCAAAGGTGACGGTTTCAAAACGGTGCATCAAATCCCCTGTATCTTTTCTCGCTTCATCACCATGCACCAGCATCAAACTTTCAATCCGTATGCCGTATTCATCGGTCTTATAATATCCAGGCTCGTTTGATAGCAACATTCCTGTCTCCAGCGCGTTACTTCCCCGCGTCGATATTCCCGATGCTTCCTCATGCACACTCAGATAACAACCAACACCGTGGCCTGTGCCATGATCGTAATCTTTATTCGCATTACGGAGGAATTGGCGCGCCAACGCATCCAATTGCGCCCCTGTTGTGCCTTCGGGGAATTTCGCGCTAGCCAGCGCAATATGCCCGCGCAATACCTGCGTAAAGCTCTCTTTCATCTCCTCGCTCGGCTGGCCGATAGCCACCGTGCGCGTAATGTCTGTGGTACCATTTTCATACTGACCGCCGCTATCGACCAACAACAATCCATTCTTATCAATCGGCTTATTGGTCTTTGGCGTGGGATGATAATGAATAATCGCACCATGCCCCGCAAAACCGGAAATGGTTGTAAAGCTTGGGTTGCGATACCCTTTACCCTGCCGACGGAAATCCTCCAGCTTCTTTGCCACCGACAGCTCGTCTTCCCCGCTCTGCGGGTTAACCCCGTCCAACCAGCGCAGAAATTTCACCATCGCCACGCCGTCCGTAATGTGCGCATCACGCACGGCCGTTTGTTCGGAATCGTTCTTTCTGGCACGCGGGTCTATGCACGGGTCTTTCAAATCACTCACGCTCGCGCCCGCTTTCTCCAGCACATTTTTGAACCAGATATTGGATCGCTGATGGTCAAGCAAGACAGGCTTACCGGATTGCCCGGCAGCCTGCCCCATGTCCTCCAGCTTATTGTGCAGCTCATCAGGGTGCAAAAACACTACCTCACTGCCCAGCGCGGCATAGATTGCAGGGCTAACCTTATCCGGGTTAATAAATAGCTCCAGCGCGTTCTTCTGCGTATCAATCAACAAAGTCGAGAGCACCACAGGCGTATAATCCACATCGGACCCGCGAATATTCAAAAGCCAGCAAATCGAATCGGGCAGCGATACGACCATCCCTTGCGCGCCCTCTTCCGTTACCGCGTCCATTACAAGACGCTTTTTATCCACCATCGCCATGCCCGCATATTTTTCGGGGAACAATTCCACAGCGCCTTTTGGCTCTGCGGGTTGATCATCCCAGATCAGATCAACCAGATTGTGATCTACGGCTTTCAAGGTAATACCCTTATCACCGACCTCTTTTTCAATCGCCTCGATCTGCTTCGGGGTGTGCAATTTCGGATCGTACCCGATGACCGCATCCTTGTCCGCATGTTCGGCAATCCAGCGGCCTGGTGATTTTTTTGTAATGTCCTCTGTATCAAAACAAATGGGGTCGACCTCATCTTTCACCTGAATCAAATACCGCCCATCTGTCATCACCGTCGCCTTATCACGCAGCACCACGACCGTTCCGGCCGATCCGGTAAAGCCGCTGAACCAGCTCATGCGGTTGGCGTAATCGGCCACATACTCGCCCTGATATTCATCGGCGCGTGGAATTAGAAACCCATCGACCCCCATCGTATTGAATTGTTGACGAAGGCTTCCCAGCTTCTCGGCGGTTGTGCTATTCTTATCCGGCATTACTATTATACCCCATTCACGGTTCTTGTTCTTATGACCCTAAACTCTAACGCCGATCCAGACACTTTACAATCCTCCCCCGGCATGGACGCGCGCTGCGGTGCGCATATTATTGTGTTCGGCAATGAAAAGGGCGGCTCGGGTAAATCAACGGGGGCGATGCATGTCGCCGTGGCTCTGCTGCGGATGGGATATAAAGTCGGCTCCATTGATCTGGATGCCCGCCAAGGTACCATGACCCGCTACATGAGCGGACGATTCAACTTTATCACCAAAACCCGCGAAGCCTTGCCCTGCCCGCTCCATATGGCTATTCAGAGAAGCGCCGCTGATACCTTGCAGGGGCAGCAAGACGAAGAGCGGGATTTCCTACTGCTCGCTCTGGATGAACTCGGCCAGCAATGCGATTTCGTCGTCATTGATACACCGGGCAGCGATTCGTACCTAAGCCGCCTTGCCCATTCCTACGCCGATACACTCATCACCCCGCTGAATGACAGCTTTATTGATCTGGATTTACTCGCCAAAATTGATGCCGATACGTT
>CAXBAL010000287.1:0-2782 GCA_963973475.1 uncultured Micavibrio sp. | reverse complement strand
TCGTTAAATACTTTAAATGGTTCTGTACGGATCACGGCAGCGATTTTGTCGGCCAGTTCCTTGGAATTATCAACTTCACCGCCTAGAGGCATGGTGACCGCGAACTCGTCCTCACCTGTACGAGATACAGTGGCAACTTCCGGCATGGCGGCGCGCAAACGCTTACCGACTGCACGCAAGATGGCATCGCCAACATTGTGCCCCATTGAATCGTTCACATCTTTGAAATGGTCAAGGTCGATTGTAACCACAGCAAAACGTTCGGTTTTTTCGGAGCCTGCATTTTTGATACGCTCGCTCAAAGTTTGAATGAAAAGCGTACGGTTTGGTAGACTGGTCAGGGTATCGTAATAGGCCAGCTTATGGATTTTATCCTGCGCCGCACCTTTAATACGCGATATGTTATCAGCATTTTGTTTGATAAGGTTTTGCGCAATCTCAATCGCTTCGCCAATTTCATCGCCGTTATCATAGGGCGAATCGACAATATTCGGATTTTCCGGATTTTTAGAGGCGGCAATAAGATTATTACGCATAAACAGGATCGGCTCCAGCAGCCAGTGACCAAGCGCGATCATCAAAACCGTTGTTACAAATGCACTCATCAATAACATCACAATAATTGTTTGTTCGACATAAGCTTGAACCTGCGGTTGGATTTCGGAAGAATCAAGCCGTGCAACGATGATAAAAGGGCGGCCCAAATCATTGGCGCGGTAGACCACTTCATAAGAACTGCCATCGGACGAACGGTAGGTTTTGGACAGGCTTTCACGGTCCAGCATCACAAGCGCCAGCGGTTCACCATACATATTGATCAAATCCAATTGATTGGAATAAATGGACAAGCCATTAACCTTGGTAAGGGTCACTAAAGCATCCGCTTCATCTTCCGAGATCGGAGAGGTTAAAAAATCACTGAAATCGGAACCGATTAACGGCACAATAGCCGAGCGCCCGACTTCTTTTAACTCGTTAAGACGCGATTGTTCAAAATCACGCAAGGTGAAATTCAGAATAATCGCCTGAACGGCCAGAATTGTCAGGAACACCGCCAAAGCGATACGCCAGCTAATGCGGCTCTTCCAGATCTGAGCAGGCGAAGTGTTTAACGACTTCGAAGCTTTCTTGTCGACTTTTGTTTTTGCCATATTGCTATCTTTATGAATCTTTACCGCCGATGAATCCGGCAGCAATCCCCTAGAAAATGTTTTGAATGCGAGCATCAAATTCTCACTATGTTATTTTTTTTCTTTCATTTCGAAAAGGTTTATTTTTAAAATAGACCAATCCCCCAATTCTCAGTTTACATGCATAAATGTTAATATTGTGTATATATTAGTATTAATTAAATTAAGGGGCATTTTCATTAAGGCATTGTTTGCAAATAAAAAACTGGGATATATCGTATTTGAGAAAAATATATTTTTAATTATGTTAAATTTTTTTGCACTTCAGCAGAGCTTTTCTGCCATTATGCAGTTCACAAGCAAAAATCGTAGTAGCGCTGCCTTCTTTCAGTGATAATTTTTTGCGCAAAGCCTCTGGGGTGAACGGAAAATTGCGTACAGTTAAACTAGCTTTCATGGTGGGTAAAAGTTTTTTAAGCTCCTTTTTATTGACCGCACATTCACCTTCCAGAGTAAATTTACGGCCAGGAAAGCCCTCAATTATATCATTGCCCGTATAAAGATGGGTGTTGGGATGCAGTTTATTCAGACCGAATTTTGAGGCCATAACATTATAACCACCAGCTTTTTGAAAGGCCGGCCCCGGTTCATAAATATAAGCCATCGGGGCGCTGTATGGGGCTGATTTGTGTTTTTCTTCGGCCGGAGTGAAATCAAAACCGGTTAGAATATGCCCGCTTTCATCCAGATTAACGGCTTTAATGTGCACCGCTGCGGGATCGGTTTTGTGAGCACAATCCAGAAGAAACAGCAATTCCTTGCAATCGCCTTGGTATTGAACGACATGAACCTCTCTAACATATTCCAGATCGGCAATTGTTTTATGAATGTCCAGAACAGGCGAGGTTTTGAGCAGGATAGCTGCGCATTTTTCCAGCAATGTCGGCATAAGCGCGGTGATATCAGGCGTGCAGGCGCTTAGATCGAATTTACCTTTGCGACCCTCATCGCGGCGCTGTGGATCCAGATAAATCAGATCGACACATGGCATGGTTTTGATGAAGTCTTCCGCTTTCATCGCTTCAACGCTCAGGCGCTCATTTAATCCTAAAATTTCCGCATTATGTGCCAATATTTGCGCGGCTTTATCGTTATGCTCTACGGCTATACCGCTCTTAAAGTTGGCGGTGAGCAGGGCGAAGCTGTCCATGCCGCTGCCGCCTGTCAGGTCGGCAAAACTTTCGCCGTTGACAATACTGGCCTTATAAAGCGCGCAGACATTTGAGGAGGCTTGCTCAATTAAATCGGAGGGCGGAAAAATCATGCCGCTATGCTCCAACCAGCCCGGCATCTTCTTGGCCGCCTTTTGCCGCGCTTTGATCTGGTCGAGAATAAGCGGGTAGGGCCACCTTTTCTCAGGCGGTTTTTTTAGCGCCAGCGCTTTAACATCATCCCCTGCATGGGCTGCTATAAAGGCCTGTATTTTTGGGTCCAAGAGGGCTTGCCAGTTCATATTCGCATGGTAGTGTATCGCACTGGATTTTAAAACTGCTATTCGATAAAGGTGCTTTACCCGATGAAACTTACGCTCCCCTATTGGTATGATCTGCACACACATTTGCGTCAGGAAGAGCTGCTGGCACCCATCATTG
>CAXBAL010000286.1:0-2784 GCA_963973475.1 uncultured Micavibrio sp. | reverse complement strand
CAGCACGTTATGGATGAGGCGGGGCCAATGTTCCTTTAAAGCTCGCATCCCTTATTTATAAAGAAAATTATGGTAAATTTGAAGCTTTTATTTTCGGTTGAGAATAAAAGCGCGCGCCGAGGCATATAAAACGCAACCATTCAGGCAGTGCCAGAGGAAATGGGTGCCGATCGGGATTGCCGCACAAACATCACGGTCAATTGAACGTAAAGTGACAGAGACTATAAAAATTCCGGCGGCAAGCAAAAGACCAAAACGCTCGCGCGCGGCGTGTTTGAGGTGGAAGAGCCCGAGTAAAGCGACAAAGAAAAGTGCGGGTAAATATTCCACCGAACCGTTCATCATGCCACGCGGCGCATTCATCGCCAGCCCCATCGCCACAAAAAATGCGCCCAGCATCGCACCGGAGCGCCAGCAATTCCAATTCAGGACAAAGCGGCAATATAAAACAATAAAGCAAATCTGGAAGGCCAGAATAGGCAGCGAATCCGACAGCATTGCCCACACCGTAGCGAGCGTATGAAAGAGTGTCGAGCCTGTGCCAATCACCACAATCAAACCGATCAGCAGTACGGACTTCCAATCCAGCGCGCTTTCACGCTTTGCAAGAAGGTAGAGCATTGCTGCCGCCACAAAGAACGCAGCATTGGTGAGCGCGTTTAGCGGTTCAGCCCAAAGGGTGAAATCGGTGCGCTCGCAATAAATATCAATTTTTTCAAACATAACGCGTAGTCTAGCGCATAAAAAAAGACCGCGAAAGCGGCCTTTTGTTTGTTGAATTATTTTTAGATCACGGTTCGATTTGAAGTGTGTAATCAGATGAGCCGCGCTGGAGACCATCATTATTTGCAGGAGCCTCTTCGCCAAATGCGACAGTGGCTCCTAGAATTCCAGCTAATATAATGCCTGCAGCACATATATTAAATTTCACAAGATGCTTTTTTTGACGCAAGGTATCGCCCATAATTTGTTTTGCATTTTCAATAGCCCCATCCAGATCATCATAATGCATAATACCATAGCCCTGATAAGCGTCTGCGTCAGGCGTTATAGCACCATCTTCATGCTTATATACAATGCACGAAGAAGTCCCGGTTTCGGGATGGTAGGCTACCCCGACGGCTCTTTTTCCAAACCCGAAAACAGCTTCTTTTGTATGGGTATAAATCGAACCCGAGTCATGCTCTCCCTGTTCATATGCCGTACTCATTGCCTGATAAATTTTTGCTTGTGCGCTTTGCATTTCAGGGTTTCTATTTTGTGTAAAATACATACTGGGCACTTCGATGATAACATCCCGCGCAGAGTGAATCATGGAAACATTGTTAAATGTGCCGACAAGAAAGCTGGTTTCAAGACGTGTAAAATCGTCATCAAGGCGTTCTCTAATCTCTTTACATGCCTGCTCCGCTATACGATTGCGAATAATCTCGTTTACCTTCAGCTCTTCGCCTTTATATTGGTAAGAGCCAAGTGCTTCTGAAAAATTTCGTATAGAGGTTACATTTTTACTTGAGCTATATGCTTTTATAACTGGAACATTGCCATTGGGAGTCGGGCTCTTGGCAATAGAAAGCGGTTGCTCTCCATTTTTCCGCCCTTCAAATTCCGCCATAAAGGCATTCGGATTTAAAATACCGTCTACGCTAAAAATTTCCTGACCGAATTCGCGTACGGTTATTTTTCCGCCCTTCATCAGCGTTGAAAAACTAACGCGTGCATCCTGCAGGGCAACACGTTTTTCGTGCGAACCTATTAAGCCGTTGCGGTAAATTATCTCATCATCCGTTATGGTTAACGATGTGCGCGGGTCGGCGCCCATTGGGCGAACTTTGTAATCATTGCTCATTATTAAAACTCCTTAATGCGCTTTATTAAAACTCCTTAATGCGCTGCGTTACGATGTGTTAGCACAACGATACGTTTAAACGCAAGAAAATTTTCATAATGTAGCCGGTGGGTAATACATGCGGTCAAAAGCATCCAAAATATAATGATGGGGGCGCGCACGAATGGGGGCATAATCAGTTACGAATTGTTGAAATTCAGGTTGCGCGGCGCGCTCGGAGGAGCAATAAAAATCAACTGTTCTGGTATTTCGTCCGTGACGATGCAAGCGGACAATATAATCGTAATCATCATTGGCAAGAATATTGGCGTGTTCGACAATATCTATACCGGGCGCGGGACGCGGTGAGCAGAGAGCATCAAATGGATCCACAAAATCAGCGCCCAATTTCCAGCGCGCCGTATTGGTATTGGCCGCCAAATCGAAATGTCGCAACAATTCGCCCTGTTCATTGAGCGCGCTTCGCATACCTTTGCGGTAGATCTCATACCCATCTTCATGCTGGAAACTGTATCCCAAGGCTTCCTGAAATCCTTTTAGCAATGTCGTTTTGCCTGTTCCGGGCTGGGCTAGTAGGCCTATTTTTATACTGCGTTCATTATCATTGCCAGCCACCGCCGTTGCAAAATGGGCGCCGAGATTTTCCATTTGAGACGGACCCATAACCAGAATTTTTGCACGCATCGAGAATATCAAGGGCAGGCGCGAATTTTTCAGCATAGAGATACCCCTGCGTTATATTACAAACGGCTCGAATTTATCGGTTGCCTCTTCCAGGAATTTTTGGAACCCCGGGCGATCGGCATAGTCTTGCGTGGCATGAATATAGGCAATGCGGAAACGATTACCCGCTTTATCGAGATGTTTTGATATCTCCAGAGCGCAATCAAAACTCTCGGGATCAATACCCCGCGCCTTATGGGCATTTTCAAGCA
>CAXBAL010000285.1:0-2790 GCA_963973475.1 uncultured Micavibrio sp. | reverse complement strand
AATCGCCATGATGCGCGCGATGCTGGAGGCAGGCGGATATAAAGTGCATGTCTATACCTCTCCTCATTTGCGCAAATTCAATGAACGCATTGTGCTGGCCGGACAGGAAATCGGCGATAAAGCATTGGAGGAATTGATTGATGAGGCCATAGATTTAAACGCAGGCGCGGATATTACCTTCTTCGAAATCACCACCGCCATAGCGTTTGCCGCGTTCAAAAGAACCTCTGCTGATGTTTTATTGCTGGAGGTTGGTTTGGGCGGTAAACTGGATTGCACCAATATTATTGCGAAACCATACGTATCGGTAATTAACCGCATTTCGATGGACCATACAGAGTTTCTCGGTAACACTTTAGCGGATATAGCGCAGGAAAAGGCCGGAATCATTAAATATGAAACACCCTGTATCGCTGGCTACCAGAGCACTGATTCTGGTAAAGACAGCGGAATTACCCCTATGGATAGAATCGTGGAACAAGCGGTGGACAAAAGCGCACCACTTTTCCGCGCCGGAAATGAATGGTCATGTGAAGAAGACGGGGATCAAATGATCTTCACCTTTAAGGGCGAGCAACTCACCCTACCCGCTCCCAATTTAATCGGCGCGCATCAGGTCGATAATGCAGGCGCCGCACTGGCCGCACTTAAAGTTCTGGAGGACCGCTTCCCGCTCACGACTGATCAAATAGCTCAAGGCTTGCGCAAAGTGCATTGGCCAGCGCGGTTGGAGCGCATTGAAGCCTGCGCAAAACTCCCCGCCCTGCCTGACGATTGGGAGCTTTGGTATGATGGCGGTCATAATGATAGCGCAGGCGCGGCGCTGGCAGAACAAATAAGACGCTGGAACGAGGAGCGCCCCATGCCGACCCATATGATATTGGGCATGAAAGTCGATAAAGATCCGAAAGCTTATCTAAAAGATATTTTACCGCAGCTTACGTCCCTCAGCATCACGCGCGTCAATGACATCGGCGCCTGCGTCACAGCGGCACAAATTGAACCTATTATAGAAGATCACAAAGCGCAATTTATTGGTGAGTGGGCGAATCCTGCCGGTGCAATGGAAAACCTTGCGAACCTCTACCACGATGCCTCTGCCCGCGTTATCATTTGCGGATCGCTATACTTGGCCGAAAAACTCTAGGCACCCCTTGCCACAATTTCACCCCGACCCACCACAAAACAACCTTAATTTGATACCGCTTCTTGCCAAAATTTTGTTTTCTATTCACACTTATAGAATAAGCAACCATAAAGAGATAAGCTTACCCCATGACACAAACTATCATTCTGGTCGATGATGACCGCAATATCCTGACCTCGGTTTCCATGGCGTTGGAAGCCGAAGGATTTTCCGTCAAAACCTTTAATGACGGGGAGGCGGGCTTAAGCGGTATATTGGATAATAACCCCGACCTGGCCGTGCTGGATATTAAAATGCCCCGTATGGACGGTATTGAGGTTCTGACTAAATTACGCGAAACCTCCAGCATTCCGGTCATTTTCCTGACCTCTAAGGATGATGAGGTGGACGAAGCCATCGGCCTGCGTATGGGCGCGGATGATTATATTACCAAACCGTTTAGCCAGCGCCTGCTGATTGAACGCATCAAAGCCTTGCTGCGCCGTCAGGCACTGATGAGCAATAAAAACACCAGCAAAAAGGAGGAGGAAAAAATTGTTCGCGGGAGCTTAGTATTGGATGATGCCCGTCATTTGTGTACATGGAAAAACCAGCCCCTCAATCTCACCGTTACAGAATATCTGCTGATAAAATCTCTGGCCGAGCGCCCGGGGCATGTAAAAAACAGAGATCAGTTGATTGATATGGCATATGGTGAGAATATCTATGTAGATGATCGAACAATAGATTCCCATATCAAACGTGTCAGAAAAAAATTCAAAGCCCTTGATTCCGAATTCTCCCAGATCGAAACGCTCTACGGGGTCGGATACAAATACAAAGAAGAATAAGCCCTTTCGCTTTTTTTCTTCCCAAAGACGTGACCTGCCGCAAAGCCCCAAAGACCTAGATCAAATTCTTGATTTATATTGGGGTGGGTCCGAGCGGCGCATAACAGGGCTTACTTTGCGCATTATTGCAGTGAATGCCATAGCGCTTGTTATTCTTATGCTGGGCGTGCTTTATCTCGGACAATCGCAAAATAACCTGATCGCAGCCAAGCTGGAAACCTTTCAAGCAGAAATCGAGCTGGTCTCGGCAGCTATCTCTGAGGGTGCTATAGAAGAATACACTACCCCCCCGGCCAGCATACTGGAGCCGCCCGGAACAGATATCCGTCTGGACGATGATCAAGCCACTAAAATGGTCCGGCGTATGAGCAAGGCAATGAATAAACGCATAAGATTATTTTCGGCCGACGGAAATTTGCTGGCCGATTCCCACCAATTAACAGGGCCCGGTGGTGTCATCCAGATCATTGGTCTCGAGCCTGCCGACCATTCCTTATACAGCATTCAGATACTTAAAAAATTTACGGCCTTCCTTATCGGTTTCCTGCCTGACCGTCGCATTCTTCCGCGTTATCCCGATATTGAAATCACGCGCGCCGACCATAGTGCAGACGCGCAGCGCGCTTTAAGCGGACGCGTAAGCTTATCGGCATGGATAGATAAGAACGACCGCATATTGCTCTCGGCTGCTGCGCCCGTGCTCAATGATAATAAAATTATGGGCGGGGTGTTACTAACAAGGGTCGCTAATGATATAGAAGAAGGCATTGTTAATGTCTGGTGGGATATTCTAAGGGTTTTTCTGGGAACTCT
>CAXBAL010000284.1:0-2824 GCA_963973475.1 uncultured Micavibrio sp. | reverse complement strand
CACGGTAACAGGTGAAACAATGGCTGCCACTGAAAGCCGCAACCGCGCTGCTTGGGTAATGATGGTGCACGCCGACAGCGCCGATGTGGCGTGGCAGCGCTATTATCATGATGAGTATAACCTCGGCGGCGTTGCCCTTGATGTGCTGGATGACAGTCAACTCGTGGTAACTATCAACGGCAGCGATTCCGAGAGTGCGGATGATATGGATTACACCCGCGTTTTATATCTGAACGGACGCGGCGTCATTTTACATGCCGATTCCTATTTTAATGCGGCGGGCGCGCAGGCCAGCGGCATGATAACCGGTAAAAAGAACGAAAAACTCATCTTCGGACGCAGCCTTGTCGAATATCAGGTTGAAAAAGACACAATTGATGGTACACAAGACCCATTGGAAGTTAATCAATCCTATCAGGGCTGGATTGTTAGCGGGGCGCCCCCTGATACCTATCAAGACCCATGTGTGCAGCGTTTAGAGTTTTTGCAGTAAAAATATGTCTCAAAATAATCTTGATGAAGAGCTGAGCTTTAAAGTCGGCGAAGAACAATCCGGCCAGCGGCTCGATAAGGCGCTGAGCGGCTTTTGTCCCGATATTTCCCGCGCGCGTCTGCAAAGCTTAATCAAGGATGGGCAGGTCAGCGTGAACGGCATCGCCGAGACTAAGGCTTCCGAGAAAATTGACCAAGGGGACCGCCTTCGCGTTAATATTCCGCCCGCCCAAGAGGCCAGCCCTCAAGCCCAGAAAATTACGCTTGATATCGTCTACGAAGACGATGACATGCTGGTCATTAACAAACCTGTCGGTTTGGTCGTGCATCCGGGCGCGGGCAATTATGACGGTACGCTGGTCAATGCTTTGCTGCATCATTGCGGCGATACTCTATCGGGGATAGGCGGGGTGATCCGCCCCGGCATCGTTCACCGTCTCGATAAAGACACCAGCGGTTTGATGGTTGTGGCCAAAAATGACAAAGCGCATCAGGGCTTGAGCGATCAGCTTTCCGACCGCAGCCTTAGCCGCGTTTACCACGCTCTCGTGCTCGGCGTTCCCATGCCGCCCGCGGGCACGGTCGATAAACCCATTGGCCGCGACCCGCGCAACCGCCAGAAAATGGCCATACTCGCAAAAAACAGCCGCGAGGCGCAAACCCATTACAAGGTCAAAACCAACTACCATGATGTGCTGTCCTTGCTGGAATGCCGCCTGCAGACAGGGCGCACGCACCAAATTCGCGTTCATATGGGGCATATTAAGCTCCCGCTGATCGGTGATCCGATGTATGGCCCGCAACCCACGGCTTTGCGCGCGGCCTTGAAAAAGGTGGATTACGATAAGGATGATATTGAAGCCATTATTGCTTTTAATCGTCAGGCCCTGCACGCTGCCGAGATTTCATTTATTCATCCGATCACCGAAGAACGTATGAGTTTCGAAATTCCTCCACCAAGTGATTTTCTTAACTTATTGAAATTGCTTGGTAAATAATATTCATTCAAATTTATGTTGATTTTACATAAAATTTTATGTATTCTAAATATATAAGGTTTAGTACGCAACAAGTGAGCAAGTAATAGAGGCGTGTACCCTCAAACAAGTTTTAAAAGGCAATGCCTTTACAAGTACGAACTGGTAACCCATCAGTTTTAAGTTTTTTCATCCGATCTGGTACCAACTAGAAGCCCCCTCACGGGGGCATTTTTTTACTCCGTTATCTCGTGCCAATAACGCGCCAGATGCTCATACGACAGGGCATCGGTTTCCTGGTATAAATCAAAGGGTTTATCAAGCGCCTGCCCATAATCGCGCCCGAACGGTGCGGCGCTCACGCGCACCTCGCTGCCCTCAGGCAGGTATTTCTGATTACCAAGAGGCACGCTAAGCCGCAGACCGTTATAGGCATGGGTGGTGCCACCAAACACACTTATATCCGCGCCATCGGTCACGGTCGTAAAGGCTTGTAGTCTTGCGCCATTCTGGAATTCTTTCTCTATTGTAAATGTCGCGCCGATATCCTCGGCCAGATACCGTCCTACTTGCGCTTTTAATGTAATATTCCGATCGGGAAAACTATACCAACTATTCAAATGTCCTGTGATTAAGCTGTCAGGCGTAAAGCCCAAATGCAGCGCGGTGGCCGGATCGCGCTTAATAACCGCCCAGCTTTCCGCCCCTAGGGCAAAGCGCTTGCCGAACGGGCGATATAAAATCTCACCGCCCAAACCGCCATACATTTCCTCCAGATAGCCTGCACTTATGGCGCTGTGCAATTCGGGGCTAAAGCTATGGGTAAAGGTTGCATAAGAGCGATCCAGAGAAATCCGTGAGTTCGCAAAATCCGCCACATTGCTGCGCACGGGCAGGAAGGATGGCGTGCGGTATTCCTCCAGCCGTTCCAGATTATCGGCCAGATTTAACCGCAGCGCGCTGCCCGTATGAAGAAAGCCCAGATATTTCGGCAATTCCATCTTTCCGATCAGGGAACTGCGATACAGCGCGCCGCTATCTTCCTCGGCCAGCGAAGACTGATTGTCCAGAATGAAGGAAAATTTTTCAGTTTTGAATTGCGAAAGCATAAATGGACTGGTCGGCTCCTCGCTGCTGGCGGCTATATCGAAATCCGCGTTCATCCATATCTCGTCCGCGCTGCCCTGGTTGCGTGCCAAGGCATTCTCCAGATCGCGTCGGTTTAAGGTGACACGCGGCCCCTTCAGGCGGTATTTAGTCGGGCGAATAGACAGACTCTCAATCTCCCGCCCTGCATGATTAGCAATATGTGTGGCGGCAAGGGCAATTTGCTCCGGCGCGCTGGGATATGCGTT
>CAXBAL010000283.1:0-2831 GCA_963973475.1 uncultured Micavibrio sp. | reverse complement strand
CCATCCTGACTGATCTAATAAATAGGCAGATTTACAGGTGGCGGCGGCGAGAAAAAACTGCGCCAAACCACCAAATTCAGGGACGTTAGGAACTGAGACCAATTCTTTCCAGCCTTCCATGTGGTGGTCGGTAGTAAAGCTAGCGTTAAAATATGCCCACCCATTGGAAGCAAAGCCAGAGCCGAATTTTGCGGCATACAGCACGATAAACTGGCCGGAATTCATCCCCAGGGTGATCGGGACGAGCAAGCCAAAGGCAACCACAATACGGATCGGCGCCCAGACTTTATTAAAGCGTTTGCCGAAGGCCGTTCCGGTTTGCGCGGTTTCGGCAACCACAGTCATCATGAAGTAAATAGTGATAAATACGGCGATAATCAGCAGGCCGTAGCTGTATACGGCGAAGAGCTGATGAAGGCCTTCGTGAATAGGATAGGGCCATACTGCCCAATGGGTAAAATTCGGTACGCCGGGACCCGGACTGCTGAGTAAGCCAGCCAGCTCGGCCGGCATTTCGACAGCGATACCTTCTGTTGAATTACAGGATGCGCCGGCATTGGCGACCTGATCCACGCAGGATTCAAACATTTCGGGCACGCCAAAGACCATGTCTAACAAGATCAAGGCGATATCCTGCTCGGTTGCGGTGCCGGGATAGCCGCCGGGAAGGAAGAACTGGTTGAAGTTGACAGGAAAGGCCATACCGGGTTGCATGAACAAGGCCACAAAGACCAACACGATCTGCACGCACACAATAATCATGGCAATTAATATTAAAAAGAAGACGGCAATCTGATCCAGATTGTTTTTGTCCAGAACAAGATTATTGGCGGCCTCGGCGATAACGTGACGTACACCGAAGCGTCCGATATTGTTTGCGTTTAAATACGGGTGGCCTTTTGGAATAAGGCGTACACATTCATAAACCAGCGCAATAAAATACGGGATATAATGGAAGCCTTTGCCAAACAGTTCCATGAAACGTGGTTTGATGCCCGGCAGGGCAACATATTTTAAAATGGCGCGTTTATTGATTGTTTGCTCGCTCATCTTTTATCCGCCCCCTCTTGCTGCGGCGCCGGCACGGCCACCCAGTCCCATTCCCATACCTAGCGCTTCACCACTTCCCGCACTGGCTGACATGACCCCACCTGTTAATTGCTGTCCTTGGATCATACCGCCCATAGCAACATAACGTTGCAAGCCATCCAGTGGGTCCTGATTCTGATCCCCGAACGCGGAGACGCCGATACCGCCCCAGCGCAAGATATTGTCCGGAATAGTATCTATAAGTTTAAAGGACGCCGTGGCCAACATGTATACAATTATTGTGTAAATGACCGTGAAAAAGAATTGATCAAGGATACCGCGTTTGAAGGCATCGCGCGGTGTTGTATTGCCTTCATCGAAATAGTCGGCATTCAGCGTAATATTGTTCGCCGTATCACTGTAACCGGCGCTGTTTTCGACGACCAGATCCCATATGAAGTGAAGCACGCGCACTTGTGCCGTAAATATCAGCAAAGCGGCGATCAGGCCAAATACGGTCAATATAGGTCTTATTCCGATTTCCAATATCAGGAAATATCCGTTCGAGGCAGATTCGCCCGGTAAGCCTTCGCCATCAAGACGTAAATGCGCCAAAGCCCAAAGCGGAACGCCAACCATGGCTTCAAAAATACTTTTCACCCAAGAGCCGACGGCGAAGAAGAAATACACAAATGGCAGGAAAGGCAAGACATAAAATAAGACAAGTCCGGCTGTAAGCCCCAAGAACGCGGTGGAGGTCATCATTCCGCTCACGCCGGCAAAGAAATTATTCGGTCCTGACCCGGCGGCTTTTGCAATGCCGCCCATAAAGGATGTACCCGCGGCCACGCCCAGATTTCGGATGGTACTTTCCACCATGCCTTTCCCAATCATAATAAGCTGCACCAATGGGTGCGTACTCACATTGGCACCGCGAATATCGAACAGGCCGTCTGTGCCCAAAATCATATTCATGGTGTCCATAAAGGCGTTATAAATAATCTCTTTTTCCGGATCGCCTTCGGCACCGCTATCTTCATTCCAGAGCTTATAGGTTTCATACAAGGCTACGGCGCGGCTTGTATCGGCCGGACCCAGGGCAACAGGGCGATTTCTGGACAGACGGGGTTTGTACATATCCGTACCGGTTACGCCCGGGTTTTCTTTCTGCACCATATCTTGCACTTGGATCATAACATCCGGGAATTTGGACATGTGAGGTAACGCAACGACTGAATCCTGGAATGATCCGTTGAGATGGGCAAGGCGATTAAACCACATGCCTGCACCGGCCCAACCGCGATCTAGAATCTCGTCTTCAATTTCTATGCCTGCATTTTGAACGTAGAATTGCCAGGCACTAATCAAGACAGGATCAATGAAAGTTTCCTGAACGTCCAGAATGATATCGGTTGCCCATTCTTTGCTGGGCAATAAGCTCATATGGTCGTCAACGCCGCTGCGTGTTTGTTCTGTACAGGAAGGTAGACCTGTCTCGCCGCACGCTTCGTCGGCGTTAGAGGTTCTGACATCCCTTTGTTGCTGGTTCGAGGTGTTTTCATAGAAAAATACAGCCCCGCGTTTCAACATATCTGTTGGGCCTGCCGGGAAACGGAACCACATATCGCGCACCGTACGGTAATAATTCCATAGGATCATCATGGCAGCAGAGCTGTCGGCATCGCCAACATTGGCGGCATCGCGACCCTGTACGCTGGTTACAGGAATGGTAATATCACCGCAATAAGGTTTGACCTCTCCGGTATCGGCGTGTGGGTTTGCTCCGCTCTTATATTCCCCGA
>CAXBAL010000282.1:0-2832 GCA_963973475.1 uncultured Micavibrio sp. | reverse complement strand
ACCATGCCGATTGGAACGAATTAACCGAAACAATAATCGCCACCGGTGCCCATACGGTCTGGATTACCCATGGCCGTGAAGACGCGCTGGTGCATTGGTGCCGCGCCCAGGGATTAAATGCCGAGCCGCTCTCAATCCAGGGCTGGGATGAGGAGCCTGAAGAATGAAGAATTTTGCACTTTTGCTGGAAAAACTCATTCTGACCGCGTCACGTAATCGTAAGATTGAGTCGCTGGCGGCATATTTCAAAGCCACGCCGGATCCTGACCGTGGTTATGCACTGGCGGCGATCACGCGCGATCTCAGCTTTGCCAGTTTAAAGGCCTCGCATTTAAAAAACATGACAATGGAAAAGGTTGACCCTGTTCTTTTTGGCTTGTCTTATGATTATGTCGGCGATCTCGGGGAAACCATCGCCCTGATCTGGCCAACGCATGAGAAAGGCCAGTTACCGAACGTCGCCGCGTTCATTGATCTGATAAACACCACGCCCAAAAATCAACTGGCAGAAAAAGTGGCCGCCATTTTAGATATGGCCGATCCCAATGAGCGTTGGGCCATTATTAAATTGGTAACTGGCAATCTGCGAATTGGCGTGTCATCACGTACGGCCAAAATGGCGCTTGCTAATTATAGCGGCCATGCCTTGGAAGATATCGAAAAAATCTGGCACGGTCTTGAAATCCCCTATCTTGATTTGTTCGAATGGCTGGATGGCAAAGCGGAAAAGCCCGATATCCATCATGCCCGCACGTTCCATCCTATGATGTTGGCCACGCCGATTGATGCCGAAAAAGATTTTAAAAAACTCGATCCGGCCGATTACACCGCCGAATGGAAATGGGACGGCATTCGGGTGCAGCTGGTCTTTGACGGCGATCACAAGCGCATGTTTTCCCGCACAGGCGACGATATTTCAAACACCTTCCCTGATGTAACCGAAATTCTGCACGGCTCGGGCGTGCTGGACGAGGAATTGCTGGTCGGACATAATTTTGACCCGTTACCATTCAATGACCTGCAACAGCGCTTAAATCGCAAAACAGTGGTTAGAAAACACCTGACCGATTTTCCAGCCTTTATACGCGTCTATGACATGCTTTTTGACGGGCTGGAAGATATTCGGCATCTGCCTTTAACCGAACGGCGAAAGAGGTTAGAGACTTGGCATGCCGCGCACCCGAACCCGCGCCTCGACCTTTCGGAAATGCTTCCCTTTCAAAGCTGGGATGATTTGGCAGTATTGCGCCGGCAAGGTGCCGACGAACACGGCCACGAAGGCCTCATGATCAAACGCAAAGACAGCACCTATGTTTCGGGTAGACCCAAAGGCCCGTGGTTCAAATGGAAACGCGATGCCATGTTGGTGGACGCTATTCTGATGTATGCCCAGCGCGGGCATGGTAAACGCAGCTCCTATTACTCCGACTACACTTTTGGTGTCTGGAAGGGCAATGAAATTGTACCGATCGGCAAGGCCTATTCTGGCTTTACGGACGAGGAATTAAAGCGCCTTGATAAATGGGTGCGCGCCAATACCATCGGAAAATTCGGCCCTGTACGCGAGGTTAAAAAAGAATTGGTGGTTGAGGTCGCCTTTGACAGCGCTCATGAAAGCAAGCGTCATAAATCGGGCATTGCCCTGCGTTTCCCGCGTATCCACCGTATACGCTGGGATAAACCTGCTCAGGAAGTCGAAAGCATTCAAGCAGTCCGCGAGCAATTGAATTTGAAGTGATGCAAGGAACCCATCCATAACAATCCTGTTGGTGAAATATGACACAAAAAACGCCTGAAACTATCTTTGAAAAAGATACCGAGATACCGAACAATCCGAAATTGCCTGTTTTGCTCTACCGGCAATTAATAGCGCAGGATGACAAAGCTGAAATTTTTAAAGCGCGGTTTTATGATAACGGCTGGCGCGGCATTTGGAAGGGCGGCATTTTCGCCTATCATCATTTCCATCCCGATGCCCATGAGGCCCTTGGCGTTGCCGAAGGAAAAGCGACAGTCATGCTTGGTGGAAAAAGCGGTAAAATCTTTGAACTACATGCTGGCGATCTTGTAATTCTTCCAGCGGGCACAGGGCATAAAAATATTGCCGCAAGCGATGATTTCAGCGTAATTGGCGCCTATCCTGCGGGGCAGGAAAATTATACAATCTGCCGCAGTTTACAAGAAAGACCAAATGCACGAGAGGAAATAGACGCGCTCGAATTGCCGGAAACGGATCCCTATTACGGCACTGGCGGGCCTTTAATTAAAAGCTGGTCTTAGATTTATGTCACGGCTATTTGCATTCCCACCTATTATAGGACAAAGCCCCCATTTACTTATTTTGGGCACAATGCCGGGGGCGCGCTCTTTGCAGGAGGGGCAATATTATGCGCATCCGCAAAACCAATTCTGGCGTTTTATGGGTGATATATACGGCGCGTTACCGTCCCTTCCCTATAGAGAACGAACGGAAATTCTTATAGAGCACGGCATTGCGGTATGGGATGTCCTACAAAGCTGCATACGCGAAGGGAGCCTTGATTCCTCTATACAACACGCAGAAGCAAATGATTTTCCCGCGTTCTTTAAAACATACCCCACCATAAAACACGTTGTTTTTGATAGTCTGACAGCAGAAAAAATCTTTTTCCGTCAGAAATTTGAGTTGCCTAGTAACATAGCTTTTCACCGTGTACCGTCACCCAGCCCGGCTTATGCCTCTCTCCGCTACGAAGAAAAGCTAAAAATATGGCAGCAAGTCCTCACTTCTCTATGAAGTAAACTTGTTTCCTGAATACCTTTAAAATCCTATAAAACAGCCTTATCCCACAA
>CAXBAL010000281.1:0-2851 GCA_963973475.1 uncultured Micavibrio sp. | reverse complement strand
AAGGAACATGATCCGGCGACGAACACTTTATCCTGCCCCAATTTGCTCGTGGCTTTCTCAACCAAATCCAGAGATTTAGAGAGATCATTGCGCCAGATATTGCGGCCATCGACCACGCCGAGGGAAAGCACTTTATCGCCAATCAAGGACAATGCCTGATCAACGTCTTTCGCAGGATTATTAGCGGTGGTATTCGCGCGCCCAGAATTGCGGCACAGATCAATATGAATACCGTCTACGGGCAGGCCGAAGGCCAATTCCGCATTGTCTTTCAAGCTTTCGAAATAGGTCGCGACCAGTATTTTCAAACCGGCTGGCTTCTCTAACTTCTCATAGGCTGTCTTAATCGTACCCTGACCGATCGGGCATAAATCAAGTGCAAAGACAGGCTCGTCAATTTGCACCCAGTCTGCGCCCATCTCGGCCAGTTTGGACAAAATCTCGTTATAAACAGGGATCAGTTTCTGCACGAATTCTTCATGCTTGAAACCCTCATAGGCTGGTTTGCCAAGGAAAGTATAGGTCGCAGGGCCAACCAGAACGGGACGGGTTTTGATGCCCTGATCCAACGCTTCTTTGAACTGGTCGAAAATCTTGGTCGAGGCCAGTTTCGGGCTCATGCCCTCTTCGAATTCCGGCACGATATAGTGATAATTGGTGTCATACCATTTGGTCATTTCCATGGCCGTAACATCGACGCCGCCTTTTTGCGCGCCGCGTGCCATCGCGAAATAGGTATCCAGATCAACCTTATCGCCGCTCCATTTATAACGGGATGGAATAAGACCCAGCGTACAGGTCAAATCCAAGATCTGGTCATAGAACGAGAAATCATTAGAGGGGATATGATCCAGCCCCTGAGTTTTCTGGAATTGCCAGTTCTCGGCACGGATATCGGCGCCTGCTTTCAACAAGTCCTGCTCCGAGCTATTGCCCTTCCAGTAACTCTCGACGGCTTTTTTCAATTGGCGCATATCGCCGATGCGGGGAAATCCCAGATTGGTAGCTAGTGTCATATTTTAACTCCTGAAATATGTAAGGTGCGTTTAAAAAATTGTCCCAGCATTAGAACGCACGTAGGCACGCAATGCAAGGATTATTGCGGGTTTTTCGGGATTTTGGTTGCGGGGGTATTGAAGCCTTACGCAGGTTTTAATGCAGGCGCATCAAACCCGACCATCTTTTTGCTCTTCTCACACCAAAGGCGCCATTTCAGGCACGGCAAGGTCTCTTTCAAGGTCAAGCGGTTCAGATTTTGCAAAACCGGATTGTCGTCCAGACATTCCTGCAGGCGGTAATTAGGGATCGTTGCGCAAAGATGATGAATGTGGTGCAGACCGATATTACCGGAAAACCATTGTAAAACCTTGGGCAAAACCAGATAGGAACTTCCCATCACGGCCGCTTCGTGGAAGCTCCACTCTTCTTTCATCTCCCAATATCCGTCCTCGAATTGGTGCTGGATATAAAACAGCCAGCCGCCAATCCATGACGCAATAACAACAGACGGCAGAAGAACGAGCAGCAGCACCGCCCAGCCAAATAGATAAACAAACCCTGCATAAAATGCGAGCAAAGCCAGATCATGCCCGAAAATGCTTTTCCATGAACGCGCGAAAGACAGCGCATCATAATTGGCAAAAAACGGCGAGCTTTTGCCGTGCGGCACCCGCTGGATAAAGATCATATATAGCGGCGTGCCGATAACAAGTAAGACAATCGGATTACGGTAGATACGGTACTCCAGTTTTTTACGCGGACTTAGTGCCTTATATTCCTCCACCGTCAAGGTGTCGATACTGCCGATACCGCGATGATCCAGATTGCCCGATCCGGCATGATGCATGTTATGCGTGCTGCGCCAAAATCCATAGGGTGTAAAGGTAAACAGGCTGAGTGCCCGACCCGTCCAATCATTGGCTTTGGATGATTTAAAGAACGACCTGTGCCCGCAATCATGCTGGATAATGAACAAACGTATTAACAAACCGCCATTCAGAACCACCCCGATCAGGGGCCAGTAAATGCCTTGCATGACCGCCCAACCGATAGCGGTGGTCAGGATTAAAAAAGCACCAAACGTGCTGACGAGCTGGAAAACCGCTTTACCGGTTTGCGCATTTCTATACTGCCTGCAATGTTTATTCAAAGATTTAATATCGACCAAATCGGTCGTTTGGGGCGCGCTCATATCATTATCACTATAATTATTAATGCGCCATTGTGCCTTGGAAACCTGGTTCTATGCAAATTATTTCCAAAACTTATTCAGGATCATTCGGAAAATGTGGCAAGGCATTAAAGGTAAGCCCCAATTTCTGGCAATAGGTGAGCCATTTCTGATTTTCCGCCATCAAGGCGTAATGGGCCTGATCTTCCTCGAAAACCCAGCGCTTGGACCATATTTTATAAACGCGCGCATAGGTCTCGCTTACAACTCGCTCGGGTGCGTCATGGTCTTTCTTCCGCGCAATAGATACGGCTTTATCTTTTAATTTCGGCGCGTGTTCTTCCAGTTCTTTTTGATAGGCCGGATCAACAAAGGTGGCCGCGTCAGGTCCCTTATCGGCCGCACTGGCATAGATGGCCGCACATTCTGCAAGCTGGGTATAAATGGGCTGTCCGGTATCGGCGCTATACGGATCAAACAGGTCGGAATGAGCATGATCATGGCTATGATCGGCGTTTCCATCCGGTAGGATGTGGGAAAAAGCAGGGTTTGTTAAGCTCATTACAACCAAAATGCCGAATAGTGCCAATATATGCAGGTGCTTCATAAGCTTTCACCACAATCCTTTTATACTAAAATTTCATTCTATCTGAATAGCAAGAGCGCATGGGTGTGAAAGCA
>CAXBAL010000280.1:0-2860 GCA_963973475.1 uncultured Micavibrio sp. | reverse complement strand
CACAATTTGTATCTGGGAGGTAATATCGGGTACACAAGCTATGATTTTCAAGATATATCCCGCGAAGATGAAAGTATGAAATCTGCTGTTCATCTTAAATATCTCCACAGTCGCCATTTTGAGTCCGGTCTGGAAATGCGCTATGAGGATAGAACAAGCAACATACAAGACAATGAATTTGATCGTCTGGAGCTACTTTTCCGGTTAACAGGAAAGCTCTAAATACGCTTTTATATAAAATTTTAGGCAATATTAAATCGATTATAATTATTTTCCCATACTATAGAACAACCGGGGTTTTTAGTAAGGGAATAGGATGGATATCAATTCTACTTTAGATAGTACAGACACTATGCAATTTGGATGTGGTTGCGCTGCTTGTCAAAATAATGACAATACAAGTACGGGAAATTATTGGGCGCAATACTCTGAAACAGACAGAGGATCGATATTGGCCTCGGATCTTGATAGTGGCGCGTCCGGCGATGGCGGAAGCGCAAGTGATCTTTTAAAAGGAATCCAATGGGGCCCCGGTGGTGGTACAGGGGTCAATCTCACATTCAGCTTTCTGACGAGCACCCCTTCATATTCGGGATCGTATAGTCCTTACGAGGACGGCCAAATATACGAAACAAACGGTTTTAAAGAATTCAGCGCCGCACAGAAAACCGCAGCGCGCGAAATTCTGGATATGGTTGAAACCTTTACTAACCTGACCTTTACAGAAACGACAGGGGAAAGCGCCGATATTACCTGGGCGCAGGCAAATTTGCCTTCCGGTATCGGCGCTTGGGCTTACTATCCCTATTCACATCCTGTGGGCGGAGATATTTACACCAATAGATCGGCGGTCAGTGAAACAAGCCTTGGTGAAGGGGGGTATAGCTATTTCACCTTGATGCATGAACTTGGCCATGCCCTGGGCTTAATGCATACTTTCTCTCCCGGTGCAGGTTTTAACGGGGCGGAAAATACCGAACAATTCTCTGTTATGGCCTATGATTGGAGCGCATGGGGATCGCGCTATGCCGAAAGCTTTATGTTGTACGATATTGCCGCATTACAGGAAATGTATGGTGCCAATACAGATTATAACGCGGGTAACACGACTTATACTCTGGAAAATGGCGCCGCTAAGACGCTTTGGGATGGCGGGGGAACCGATACTCTTGATGGCTCGGCTTTAAGCGGCGATCTGGCAATTGATTTGCGTGATGCGTCCTTCAGCTCTATCGGGAACACCTATAATTTTGGTATTGCCTACGGCGTTGATATCGAAAATGTGAACACCGGGTCAGGCAGTGACACCATTACTGCAAATGCGCTTGATAATGTTATTAATACAAATGGAGGCGGCGATACCATAGCCGGTTCTCTGGGAAGCGACACGATTGATGGCGGCCAAGGCGATGATACTATAAATTATAGTAGCTTTGATCTCTCTGATTTCTTGGTATCTATTGTCAATTCAACAACGCTTAGTCTGCAGCACCTTATTGATTCCTGGACAGACACGATCTCAAATATCGAAACATTTTTATTTAATGGCACAAGCTACAGTTTCGATGATGTTGCCGCTCAGGCTCAGGAGCTTGAAACCATTACAGTACGTTTTGACTGGAATCTTTCGGCAACACCGACTCTTAAAAATTACAATGCAAACTCGAATGGATCGACTTACCTGACACAGGATAGTCTGGGCATTTCCGGATCAAGCGCAAACGCCGTGCAAATTCTTCAGGACTATGGCGAAATTACAATCACTAATACCGATACTGTAAATTTCCCGGTGGAGCGTGTTTCCTATTTTGATACCGATGTTACAGATATAACATTTAATAATTTTCAAAATACCTATATTTATCTGGCCGGAATGACGGACGGCTTAACGCTGGATCTTAATCAAATCCAGCGCGTATATATGCAGACCGGATCCGGGGATGACGATGTAACGATTACGGTACGCGAATGGGATACTGGCCAGAGCGATTATTTGAACATTGATCTGCACGAAGGGACAAATACTCTGCTCGTCAATGGAACACACACCTCAATTAGTGGCATTGTTGATGGCGGCGATGGCGCTGATGACATTCGTTTGTTTATCACCGGTAATCAGCTTGTAAATGCCGGGGGCGGCAATGACTACGTCAGCACCTTGGCCGGTGTAGATAAACTTTATGGCGGTAGCGGTGACGATACACTCTCGGCTGGTGATGGCGCCGACTTTCTGTATGGAGAGGCTGGTGCTGATATCTTACATGGCGGCAACGACAACGACACTATTTTTGGCGGCGATAATAACGATACATTAAATGGCGATGGCGGCGCTGATTTTCTCCATGGTGGCGCCGGGAATGATACGCTGAACGGCGGCAATGATGGTGATACGCTATATGGCCGTGAAGGTGATGATATTCTGAATGGTGGTGATGGTGATGACCGCCTGTTGGGTGATGGCGGCGCAGGGCAATCTATTACAGGCAATGATACCTTGAACGGTGATGCCGGCAATGACGTTTTATACGGCGGTGCAGGTGATGATATTTTGAATGGCGGCATAGGCAATGATCGTCTTTATGGTGATGATATTGCTCCATCCGATGGTTTTACCGGAAATGATACTTTAAATGGGGGCGATGGTGATGATCGTATTTACGGAAATGCCGGAAATGATACAATTAATGGGGATGCGGATAATGACTATCTGGTTGGCGGTAGCGGAAATGACATCATCAATGGCGGAACAGGTAACGATGTGCTTTACGGTGAGGACGGTCAGGATACATTGCGCGGTGGTGAAGGTATAGATACATCAGCTACAGGAAACACAGTTACTATTGCAGGAGAAGATGCAAGC
>CAXBAL010000279.1:0-2871 GCA_963973475.1 uncultured Micavibrio sp. | reverse complement strand
TATCGGGTATCACCAAGGCGGCGGTGGCGATGATCACGCTCTTCCAGCTTTGCTTGTGTATAGCTGTGGCGAGTTTTTACTGCCCAGCTATCTTTGACCTCGTCCATCAAATGGGTGAAGAAATCGGCATCACCCCAGATGATACGGGCGTCGAGCAGGTTCGAGAGTGCTTTTGGATCGTCGCGCGAGACCGTGAGGCAGTCCTGCACACTACGTACGGCATGGCCGATTTTGATACCGCTATCCCAGATTGTGTAGAGGAAGCGCTCGATATTTTTCTGTTCGTCCGCTGGGAGGTCGCCTTGAATGAGAAAAAGCAAATCAATATCGGAATGGGGGCATAGCTCGCCGCGTCCATAACCGCCGAGTGCCAATATGGCCGATTTTTGCGGCGTTTTGAAAGTCTCGGCGGCCAGAGCGAGGAGAAATTCATCCATGGCGGCGGATAATTTGCGGGCGCATTTCTTGCCGGTAATTTTGTTGGAGCGTAGTTCTTGCAGAATATTTTGCCGCTCTTCCAGCATGGCGGCGTAGGCGGGCGGGGGCGTTATTGTCTTAGGTGCTTGTTTCATCCAGCAGGGCTTTCAAATCGTAAAGGGCCTCGAGCGCTTCGCGCGGGCTTAGCTCGTCGGGTCGAAGATCTCGGAGTTTATTCAGCGCCTCGGGCGATGCAGCGGGGGGGGCGCTTTGCTGTTGATCGTGCATAGTCATCTCGAAGAGCGGCAGGTCGTTACTCAAGGTTTTGCTAGCTTTGGCAGAATTGCCGCCTTGTTCTAGCTGTGCCAGCACTTGGCGGGCGCGGGTCAGGACAGGGGCCGGAATTCCGGCGAGTTTGGCGACATGTATGCCGTAAGAACGGTCTGCTGCGCCGGATGTGACACTATGCAGGAAGATGATATCGCTTTTCCATTCTTTTACCTCCATGGAGTGGCAGGAGAGGTGATCAAGCGTATTGGCAAGGCTTGTCAGCTCATGGTAATGCGTGGCGAACAGGCAGCGGCAGCGCGCGGATTCGTGTAAGTATTCCACGCAAGACCATGCAATCGAGAGGCCGTCAAAGGTGGAGGTGCCACGCCCGATTTCATCGAGAATAACGAGGCTTTTGTCCGTTGCCTGATTGAGGATGGCGGCGGTCTCGACCATCTCGACCATAAAGGTGGATTGCCCGCGCGCCAGATCGTCCGAGGCACCGACGCGGCTGAAGACTTTATCAATGATCCCGATTTGCGCGCGCTCGGCGGGGACGTATGACCCGATTTGCGCCAATATGCCAATCAGCGCGTTTTGGCGTAAAAATGTGGATTTACCGGCCATATTAGGGCCGGTTAAGAGCCAAAGACGCTGTCCTGAACCGAGCGCCGTGTCATTGGGGACGAAGCTCTCGCTCTGGCGGCGCAGGGCTTTTTCAACAACGGGGTGACGTCCACCAGCGATGGTGAAATCATTGCCCTTGTTGAGTTCGGGGCGTGCGTAGTGCCTCTCCAGCGCAAGCTGCGCGTGTGAGCAGGCGACATCGGTTTCTGCAAGAGCGGTAGCTATAGCGGCTATTGAGGCCGCATTTTGCATGATCTCGGCGCGGAAGCGTCCGAATATTTCCAGTTCCAGCGCTAATGATTTTTCGCTGGCTTGGGTAATATCGCGCTCTAGCTCGGCCAACTCACCAGTTGTAAAGCGCACGGCATTGGCCATGGTCTGGCGGTGGATATAGGGGCTGGCGGCATCTCTGGCGCGCTCCATCAGGTCATCGCCGTTCTTGGCGTTGACCTCGATAAAATAGCCCAGTACGTTATTGAAGCTGATTTTGAGCTTATCAATGCCGGTATCGTCTTGATATTTTTTTTGCAAGGCGGCGATCAGGCGGCGGCTTTCGTCTTTAAGGAGTTTTAAGCGGTCGAGGCGTTCATCAAATCCGGTGCGGATAAAGCCGCCATCGCGCGCCAGCATGGGCGGGGTGTCTGTAAGTGCGAGTTTGAGGCGGTCCTGCAGCGCGGCCAGTTCGGGTTTTTGCGCGAGCGCCGCTAGTTGATTATCGAAGAAAGGCTTTACCGTAGCGGCGCTTTGCAAGGTGGCGCGGATGATCTCGGCCTGCACGAGGCCATCGCGGAGTATGGCAAGGTCACGCGGCCCGCCGCGATCGGCGCTAAGGCGGCCCAAGGCACGCTCTATATCGGGCGTGGCTTTTAGATGCTCGGCGAGGGCCTGGTGCGTTTGCGGTTCATTCAGCAGCGATTCAATGCGGTTCAAACGGGCGTTGATGCTTGCAATATCAGTCAGTGGGCTGGCCAAATGAGATTGCAAAAGCCGCCCTCCGGCGTTCGTAACCGTGCAATCAATGGCATCCAGCAGCGAGCCTTTACGTTCGCCTTGTGCGGTGCGGGTTAGCTCCAGTGACCTGCGTGTGGCAAGGTCAATATGCATGATCGCATTTTGCGTGACTTGGCGCGGTTTGGATAGGTGCGGGATTTTGCCTTTTTGGGTACGCTCGATATATTTTAGGAGCGCGCCGGCGGCGGATATTTCGCAGCGGGAGAAATCGCCGAAGCTCTCCAATGTTCCCACGCCGAACACGGATTGCAGAAAATCTTTTGCGCCCGCGCTGTCGAAAACGCTGGCGGGTTGGGGCGTGAATAGGCCGGGATTGAGTGCGCGCAGGTCTTTAAAACTCTCCGGGACGTCATCCTTGACCAAAACTTCGCTGGCATTCAGGGCGCTTAGGGCATTGAGAGCGCTTTTGGCCTCTGTTATTTGCACGGCAAAGGCACCTGTGGATAGCTCGACCCATGCGATGGCGCACTCCTCGCCTAGCTCGGCATAGGCGGCCAAAAAGTTGTTGGATTTACACAGGGTCTACTTCGTGACCCTAGTATAGGG
>CAXBAL010000278.1:0-2873 GCA_963973475.1 uncultured Micavibrio sp. | reverse complement strand
CCATTGAATATCGGTATCGCTGGTGAGTTTTTCACCATGCACGCAGGCGTTGACCAAAGTGAAAAACTGCGCCAGCCTCGAGAGATCGGGGGCGCCGGGAATAGCCACCAATTCATTCGGCTGGTAATAGGCACGGGCAGTTTCATCGTTAAAGACGACCCATGCATTGGTGGCAAAGTTTGAGCCGTATTTGGCTGTCCATAGTGTAATAAGTTGCGCGCCGTTCAGGCCTTCATTGCGATCACCGAAATTAAGAGGTGCAAGCAGGGCGAAGAACATGATTAGACGGACGGGCGCCCAAGTTCTGTTGAAGCGCTGGCCAAAGGGCGTTCCGGTTACGGCGGTTTCCCCGATGATAGTGATGATGAAGTAAACAATAATCATCATGGAAATAATGCCGATAGCAATCGAATACATATAAAAGAGCTGATGCAAAGCCAAGTGGATTGGGTATGGATAGGCCATGGACATACCATGATCAATGTCATTGCCAAGATGATCTGTACAAACCGCGGCTGTCGATACGCAGGAGTTAAATATTTGCTCCACTCCGAAAACGCGGTCAAGCAGCATGAGGGCAATATCATCGTTGCCCCCGTTTAAGGGTGCAGCCAAATCTAACGTGAACCATTCGGCAAAACTGGCGGCCAGTACGGGTTGTGCAAAGAAGGCTATTCCGATCAAAACGATCTGAACCAGCAATAAAATCAACCCGGCCAGTATGGTGGCAAAGATAAATATCTGGTCCAGATTGGCGCGTTTGAATTTGAGGTTACTGGCGGCCTCTGCAATAACATGGCGGATGCCGAAGCGGCCAAGGTTTTGCGGGTTTAGGTAGGGATGCTCACGCGGCAGTAATCGTACGGTTTCAAATAAAATAGCGATTAGATAGGCAACATGAAAAAAGCCTGTTCCGAATAGGGACCCGATGCGCGGAAGCAGTTCCGGCAGCAGAGTATATTTCAGAGCTTTTTTTTTCGTTAATGCCATATCGCCTTTAGAATTTAGGTCAGATTAAATCTAACCGGTTGCTACGCCGACCATTTTCTGTAGTCCACCGCCCATAGATTGCAGACCTTGTTGTGCCCCCATCTGGGCTGTGCCCACAAGCCCTTGTGCAGGGTCCTCGCGGGAGTCGTTGAAGGTCGCAACATTCTGGTTCATCCAGCGTAGAATATTATTCGGAATCTGGTCGATGAGTTTGAAACAGGATTGACCGATCATATACACCACAACGGCATAGATGATGGTGAAGAAGAATTCATCCACCGCCGTGCGGTAGAAATCCATATAGGAAATACCGGTTCCTGCAGTGTCATTTGCTTCTTCATTAACATCGAAACCACCCACATTTGCGACCACCAAATCAAAAATTTCATTCAGGACTTCAACCAAAGCCGAGAAAATCAGGATACTGGCAAGGAAGCCGAAAATGATCAGGATCGGTCTTAAGAAAATCTCAAAAATAAGGAAATAGCCATTGATCGCCGCCTGACCCGAGAGCCCTTCGCCATCAATACGGATATGCGCCAAAGCCCAAAGGGGAACGCCGACCATCGCCTCGAAAATACCTTTGACCCATCCGCCCACAGCAAAGAAGAAATAAATGAAGGGCAGGAACGGGACGATATAATACAGAATAAATCCGGCCGTGAGCGCCACCATTGCAATCGTGATCAGGAAACTGGAGGCCGTACCGGCCAAGGCGGCCAGTGAGAATTGTTCCAGCGTTTTGGTAATAAAGCCCGCACCGGCGCCGACTGCGGCATAACCGATATTACGAATAGAGCTTTCTACAAGGGAGCGTCCGATCCCGACCAATTGCGCCAGCGGATGCACATCGGTATTTTTCCGCATATCGAAAAGACCCTCCGTACCCATGATCAAGTTAAACGCGTCAATAATAATATTGCCGGTCGGATCAGTTTGCGTACTCGCGCCAGATGACGCATCGGACCAGAATTTATACGCCTCGTACATCGCCGCGGCATAGCGTCCGTCTTTTTCGGTCGGGTAGTTTACTCTTTGTCCATCGGCAAGAAACGGATTAAAACGATCATCAGCCGTGACATTCTGGTTCTGCTCTTTTTGTTGTTCGGCCGTAAATTCCATCAGCCATGGATATGCCGATGGTATCGGTACGTTAAATGTTGCGGATGTAACGGCGCCGTTCATCTGGGCGATTTTTGAATCCCATATGGCCGCGCCTGCCCAGCCCTTTGCCATGAGGTCCGGCGTCATATCCCAGCGTGCAGAGTCTCGCTCTACTTCCACGGCCGCACCAATGCTATCGGTATTGGGGCCGCCGGTGCCTGTTAATACGTCATTCATATGCATATTCAGACGTTCCATCATGTATTGGCGGGTGATACCGGTCGGTAACAAATCCGTTCCAGCATTGAATTCAAGCCCGGGAATCATCTTCTTGGCAAAGCTTTCGGAATAGCGGGGCGTTCCTACATAAGGCTCCAAACGGCCTTCAGACCACCAAAGGGCTTTGACCAACCACCAGTAATAGCGCTGTATGGCTTCTGCGCCAGGTTCAGCGGCACCCGGTTCGCGCGAGTCTTCCATATTCAAGACAATTTCACCGCATATTGGCTTAACATTCCCCAAATAGCCGCCGTAATCTTTTTCGCTTTGATGCCCGAAGCGCAATACCATACGGTTGGATCTGTACGCAAAACCGCCCACAGCCCGAACGTCATCATATGTAGTCGCACCCGTTATGGCACCGAAGCCCGGTATATCCCCGCCAGGATTGGTCAGTGGTAGGGCGCTGTCCCCCCCCACAGTGATGGGTTTTCTAATTAGGTAAGGAGCAATATGGAATTCATCTGCATGATTTTCGGTCCATCCTGACTGATCTAATA
>CAXBAL010000277.1:0-2886 GCA_963973475.1 uncultured Micavibrio sp. | reverse complement strand
AATTTTGTGCGTCATGAAAGATACACGCAATTGGCTAACAGTTTTTTATCAGTTTGTTTTTAATGTATCCAATACATTTGTTACCCTAGAGTAACTACAAACACTGCTGCCTGCGTATTTCTTCCTTCCATATCAACGATGTACAAGAACCTGTATCACTCACGCTCATTAAATGAGCCTTCGTAGTACAAAGGCTGTTTTCACAGCTTTAATTTCAAAAGAGGGCACATATAATCAGAAACCAAATGTGCCGTCAAGAACAATATTCAAAAAAAGTAATTTTTTATATTGCTGCGTTTTTGTTGGGTCACTGTTTCGCTTCAGTGTGCGCTTGTTTTTGGTCACTGCTGCGCTTCAGTGAGAGGGGTTATAACTCGACCCCCCGAATGTGTCAAACATCTTTTTGCTTTTTTTTACGTTTTTTTCTATTTTTTTTCACCTCCTACGAAAAACTTCTTCAAAAGCGTTTGCCACTGGGGTTTTCAAATTAAAAACCATAAACGCATTATTTTTCAAATTTGCCGTGCGATTACCGCAGAACAAATTTTTAACTCTGTAATGTCAAGAGAACCAAAGATTAGATTAGCCTGATATGGTAAAGAAAGCCTTAATAAGACACCGCGCAGATGCAATAAATCATTTTATAATAATCCTGCCTCGCGCAGAGCTTTCTCCATATTGGGCGGCGGGGGCTCGTCCATAACCATTAGCAACCCTCTATCTAGCGGCGCATTGTCAGACTCCAGATAGCGCCACCCTTGAAAAGGTTTTTTGCGCACTGGTTCAACGCGCATCAATTCCGGACTGCATAATATTAGATATGATGGCTTTTCATCTTGCGCTGTCTCATAAGGAACAATCGAAATCACCTGCTGACGACACTGAATTTGTTTTTTTATAATCCAGAAGACAGACCCGCCATCCAATAAGGCATCCTCACGCACCGGCTTACGGCTCGTCCAGACCGGATAGACAATTTGGCCCTCATGCTTCATCCATCTGGACTTCTGCCGCGTTGCAAATTCATAAAGATCATTGACCTGCAACGCAGGCTTTAAAAGATGAATGGTCATGCTTATATATGTGGTAGGCAAGTTCCCGAGGGTCAACATAAGAGGCGCCAACCGGAAAAAACATACACAGCCTTTGCACCGCAGCACGCATAGAAGAGATTTTAAATTGAACAATGCTATAAATAATGTACGATAAGACTATTGGCCCACGGAGAAACAATAACAATATTGAAGGGCTTACGTCATACCTATAACGGCTTTATTCATACACATCATAGCATCGGTCTGTCTTTTGCTATGGGGACTAAAAAAAGTGCGCCGCGGATTTCTCCGGGGTTTCGGCGCTTACCTGAAGCGCGTCATCTCGCTGGGGACGAAGAACCGCTTTACCTCGTTTTGCTCGGGCGTCTTTGTTACATTTTTTTTGCAAAGCTCAACCGCGACCATCTTGTTAATCTCCTCCTTTGCAAAGAACGGCCTGATTGCGAGCCTCGCCGCATTGGCCATCGTGATCGGCGCAGACCTCAGCACCACATTGGTGGCCCGCGTTCTGGTGCTGGATTTATCCCTACTCTCCCCCATTCTTATTATATGCGGCTTTGCTGTTTATTCCGATAATGCCTCGGGCCAGCGTAATCAGATATCCAATATCCTGATAGGTTTGGGCCTCATGCTCCTCTCTCTTACTTTGTTGAGACAAAGCATCACCCCCCTGACAAACTCTGAGACGCTACCTTATATATTGGCGCCGCTGGAAAGCGATCATCTTATCGCCATTCTTGCTGCCGCTATTATTACGTGGCTCATGCATTCTTCTCTTGCTGCGGTTTTGTTTTTTGCTTCCCTATCTACCAGCAGCGCGGTTAGCCTTGATCTCGGCTTCTATCTCATTCTCGGCGCCAATCTGGGCGGGGCGATAATACCGTATGTCTTGATGCTAAAAGAAAAAAACGCGCAAGTACGCCGCATAACCGTGGGCAATCTGATTATGCGCACGAGCGTTATTCTCGCTCTATTGCCGTTTGCCCCGCTCATTATCGACCTTATGGACCTATATAGTGACACCCCGCACATCGCGCTCGTAAACTTACACATCGCATTTAATATTCTACTGGCGGTAATATACATGCCGTTGATTTCCGTGCTGGCGAAGATCACCGAAAAAATGATCCCAGAAAAGATTAATGACAGCGCCCCGCACAATCCTGTCTTCTTGGATGAAAAGGCACTGGACACCCCTGTCATTGCCTTGGCCGGTGCCGCGCGCGAGACTTTACGCATGGCTGAATTTGTTGAAACCATGCTGGAAGAAACTATTAAAACCTTTCAGAAAAATGATACCAAGCTCGTCAAGAAAATCCGCGAAGCCGATGACACCGTCGACAAGATTTACAACAATATCAAAATTTATATGACCAATCTCAGCCGCGAAGGGCTGGATACCAACGAAGCCAATCGCTATGTTCAAATCCTCACCTTTTCCACCAATCTGGAATATGTCGGTGATATTATCGACAAAAACCTGATGGATCTGGCCGAAAAGAAGATCAAAAAGCACGACAGCTTTTCTGACGAGGGCATGGCCGAGATTGTTGATTTCCACCATATTGTGCTGGAAAACATGCAGCTCGCCCAAAATATCTTCATGCTCCAGGATACCGAACTGGCGCGCCAGTTGGTCGAGGAGAAAAAGTCAGTCCGCAAGGCCGTACGTAAAAGCTCCGACAAACATTTCCAGCGCCTGACCGACGGTAAAGCCAGCTCGATCGCAACCAGCTCCCTCCATCTGGACATCATCCGCGATCTGCGCCGCATCAACACCTATATGACGGCGGTGGCTTACAATATTCTGGAACAGGATAAGAAAAAGCAA
>CAXBAL010000276.1:0-2889 GCA_963973475.1 uncultured Micavibrio sp. | reverse complement strand
TCAGGCGCATCTGACCATGAAGGCGATTGAGCTATGTGCAGGCGCGGAAGGTGATGCCGCGCGGAAAAAACTGATGGAGTTATGCGCTCTGGTCAAAACCCGTATCGGCGGTTATGGATCACAAATCGTTCCGATTATTCTGGGCGCAGACGAAAAGGCTGTCGCCGCCGCCAAACAATTGCAAAATCAAGGATACGACATTCGCCCTGTGCGCCCGCCTACTGTGCCGGAGGGCTCTGCGCGGCTGCGCCTGTCGCTTAACGCAGGTTTGGGCACTGAGACCCTCAATGCATTTCTTGATGATCTGGAAAAGCTGCACGTACTGGCCGCATAAGAAAAAAGCCCCGAGCCTGCTGGAGGTGGAGCTTTTTCCCTGTCTAGTGTATGTGCAAAAGTGGGGGCTTAGTCCACTGTTACCCATTCATACAAACCATCATTATCCAGATCGTGATAGGTCGTGGTCATTGTTTGATATTCGCTCATTTGAACCGAGCCATCGCTGTTGGCGTCCCATGAATTGTAGAGATTGACGTCATAGGCTTTTTTGTATTCCGTGGCGTCAATATAACCATCGCCATCGACATCATACGATACGAACGCATCGGCACGCGGTTTCACATCAACAGGTTGATACCAGAGCTTTGTGTAATCATTCCACTCAACATCATCCACCACGCCGTCATCATCGCGGTCGATCATAGTATAGCTGTAGGTAACATATTCGTCCTGATCCAGAATACCGTTGTTATTGGCATCGAACTTATATGTATCTGTTACGGTTTTTGTCGTGTTGGTGGCAACGATTTCGCCGTCATTGTTGTAAACCTTGTCTGTCACAACATCGGTTTGTGTATCGACTTTCACCGCGTTATCCAGATTAACATTTGCACCTGCATTCACCGCAGTATCGGCGTGTGCAGGACTAGCCATTCCAAGGCCTAGAATTGTTCCGGCCAAAAGCATTGTCTGATAAAGTCTCATTTTTAAATCTCCTTTTACGTGTTCAATTTTTGAACCTGTACCTGATAAACGTTCCAGCAATTAAAACGTTCCGTTTAAATTTGTTGCAATCCATTCGCACTATCTTGTCTCGCACAATAGGCTCTGCTACATAGATACGCATGAGCAGTTCATTCATCATTTCCGGCACGGATACAGGCATCGGCAAAACCGTCGCCAGCGCTATGCTGGTGCAGGCCTTGGGTTATAATTACTGGAAGCCGTTGCAATCGGGCATCGAAGAAGGCGGCGTTGATACGCGCCGCGTTCAGAAAATGACCGATTTACCGGACGAGCGTTTCTTGCCCGAGAGCTATGTGTTCAGTGAGCCTCTATCACCGCACCGCGCTGCCGAGCTGGACGGCGTTCTTGTCGATATGAACAAACTGGCTACGCCGCCTGAAAGTGAAAACCCGCTGATTATCGAGGGCGCTGGCGGACTGATGGTGCCGATTACGCGCGATAATCTCCTGATTAACCAATTCAAAAAATGGAATTTGCCCGTTATTTTATGCGCGCGCACAGGGCTTGGCACGATCAATCACACGCTGTTATCGCTCGAGGCGCTCTGGGCGCGCGATATCACCGTGAAAGGCCTCATTTTCATCGGTGAGCCGAACGATGATAACATCCAGACCATCGCCGATTTCTCCGCCGCCAAAGTCCTCGGCCACATCCCGATGCTGGAAACGTTAGATGCTGCGAGCTTGCAACGTGTGTTTGATAGGAATTTTAGAGCGAAAGATTTTTAGTTCATATGACCTATATTCAAGACCTCGAGAAAAATGGCTTTGCGATTATCGAGAATGTTTTATCAGAAAATGGTGTTCACAATATTTTGGACGAAATTAGCGCCATTACAGAAAACTTTAGTAAGGATGCGCATGGCATTCGCGATATTTTAAAAAAAAGCCCTTTTATTCTGGATTTTGGCTTGCGCAGTGATCTATTTAAGATGGTGTGCAATATTTATGAAACGCCTGTCAGTCTTGTAAAGGCCACCTATTTTAACAAAACCCCTGATGTAAATTGGAAAGTGCCATATCATCAGGATGTGACAATTTTGGTAAAGCAAAAATTGGAAGCAGAGGGTTTTGGTCCTTGGACGATTAAAGAAGATATTCATCATGTGCAAGCTCCACAGAATGTTTTAGACAATGTAACTGCGGTGCGCTGTCATCTGGATGAAAATTCGGAAGATAATGGAACAATTAAGGTCATTCCCGCTTCTCATAAACAGGGTAAATTAACGGCGGCAGAATTACGCGATATTTATAGTGAAAAAGATGAAATTGTCTGTTATGCGCCAAAGGGCAGCATTATGCTTATGAAGCCGTTATTGGTTCATGCATCTTCAAAGGGCGCGAATCCATCCAATCGGCGAGTTTTGCATTTTGAATATGCTTCACATAAACTGCCGCACGGTTTGGAATGGCATGAATGCTATACAAACGAAACTGTTTAATAGGAATAAATTAGAGACACCAAAATGACTTCACCAATTTGGCACCCATTTACCCAGCACGCGATATTTCCTGATTCGCTGGAGGTCGTGAAGGCCGAAGGGCTTTATTTGCATTTGCGCGACGGGCGCAAGATTATGGACGGGATTTCCAGTTGGTGGATTAACACGCATGGTCATTGCCACCCGAAAATCGTCAAAGCCGTGCAGGAAGCCGCGAGCGAAGTTGATCAGGTGATCTTTGCCGGATTTACGCATGAGCCAGCGGAGAAACTCGCGCGCAAGCTGGTTGATATTAGTGGTGACGGCCTTGATTACGTCTTTTTCTCCGATAGCGGCTCTACGGCTGTTGAGGTCGGTTTGAAAATGGCGATTGGCTATTGGCACAATACAGGTCGCCAGCGTAAAACCATTGTCGCGCTGGAGAA
>CAXBAL010000275.1:0-2916 GCA_963973475.1 uncultured Micavibrio sp. | reverse complement strand
GAGGAAGCTCTTCTTCTGAGCCTGATACCGCGCTATAGGCCGCGCCGAAATCTGATCCGGACGCTTGGGAGCCGGAGGCGGTTCCCCCGTCTTCCGTGGTCTCGGAAGACATGATTTCATGGCACATATCCGGGCAATAATAAACACTGGTGGGTTGGCAATCCTGTCCGGCGGCGCAGGTGTTGCGAACACGCAGGTATTTTTCTTTTGGGCTGGCGACAATAACATGGCGCTGCATGAGCAGGCCGCCATCTTTATCCAGCACGGTAAAGAATGACGCCCCCGGCGCGCGCGGAACCACGATGAGGCGATTGGCGCTATCAGCCAGAATGTTCAAATGCGCGGGATTGCCGATAATAATACTGCCCGCTGAACGGTCCAGCATAAGGATTGAGGATTTATCAGGCGTCAGGCGCAATGGCGGATGCGTGATTTCGTCATTATCAAAGGCGGTTTCTGTCTCATTGGCATTGCTGATAGGAATATCCAGCGTTGCGTAAGAGGGTGATACCGCATTATTGGCCTCTGACTGCGCAATGGCGGGCGTGGTAAAGGCTGAACAAGCCAATAACAAAGCGGCGCTGGCCAGTGACGGCAGGAATTTCTGGAACATTAAAGCCTCGGGGAAATGGAGGTTAATTGATAGACTACTCCTGAAATTATAGCGTGAATGCGCGTAAAAGTCGCCCTCTTTTTGTTTGAATTTTATTTAAATTGCTTCAGAATTGCTTTGGTAAAAGGGAATTGGCCTTGCGGAAGCGGGATATATAAGTTATTTCCTTATTCAATATTACAACCGGATTTATTTAGGGTAATTCATGACACGCTCTGCTGTATTGGTAACCGGCGCCGCCGGATTTATCGGCTTTCATACCTCTTTGCGCTTGTTGAAGAGCGGTCAGGCTGTGGTCGGCATTGATAATTTAAATGATTACTATGACGTGACCCTGAAACAGGACCGGGTGAAGGAGTTGCAAAAATTCGACAACTTCACGTTCGTTAAGGTTGAAATTTCCGATAAGGCGCAGATGGAAAGCCTTTGGGATGATCATGGCCCGTTCAAACGTGTTGTCCATTTAGCCGCGCAGGCGGGGGTTCGTTATTCGCTTGAAAACCCGTATGCCTATATCACCAGCAATTGCATGGGGCATGTTACGGTGCTTGAGATGTGCCGTCATACCGAGGGGTTTGAGCATCTGGTATATGCCAGTTCGTCTTCTGTTTATGGCGGGAATGAAAAGCTCCCTTACAGCGGTAAAGATAATGTCGATCACCCGATCTCTCTCTATGCCGCCACCAAACGCGCTGATGAGCTGATCAGTCATAGCTACGCGCATTTGTATGATTTGCCGCAAACAGGCATGCGGTTCTTCACAGTCTACGGCCCATGGGGGCGCCCGGATATGGCACTGTTTATCTTTACCAAAGCCATTTGTGAGGGGCGTAAATTGCCTGTGTTTAACCACGGCAAAATGAAGCGCGATTTTACCTATGTCGATGATATTATTGATGGCGTACTGGCCGCGCTGGATGCCCCGCCGGTTAGGGAAGGCAAAAACGCGCCATGCCGTGTGCTCAATATCGGCAACACGCGCAGTGAAAACCTGAAGATTTTATTCATTTGATCGAGGATGAGCTTGGTAAAAAGGCGGAGCTTGAACTACTGCCCATGCAGCCTGGAGATATCGCCGAGACATTTGCCGATGTCGAAGAAACCACGCGCCTTACCGGATTTAAGCCGAAAACCACGATCCACGAGGGTGTGCCGAAATTTGTGGATTGGTACAAAGAGTACTACAAAGTAAGCACCTAACCCCCGCGCGCGTTTTTTATTGAATATTAGAGCGCTTTCCATTAAGAACATGTCCATGGATTTGAACCTGAAAAATATGAAGATTGCAGTGGTCGGGCTTGGCTATGTCGGCATGCCGCTGGCTATTGCGCTGGCGAAATACGGCTCTGTTGTTGGGTATGATGTGAATAAAAAGCGCGTGGCCGAACTCAATGATGGCTGGGACAGCAACCGTGAGATTCGCCAGAGCATCCTGCGCGCCACGTCTTGCCAATTTACCGATGATATTGCCCAAATTGCCGATTGCCGCATTTACATTGTCACGGTTCCGACCCCGATTGATGACAATAATGACCCTGATCTGGCTATCGTCGAAAGTGCTAGCGCGGCGCTTGGCGGCATAGTTAAAAAGGGCGATGTTATCGTTTATGAAAGCACGGTATATCCCGGCGTCACCGAAGATATTTGCGGTCCGATCATCGAGCGCGAAAGCGGCCTGAAAAGCGGCGTTGATTTCTTCTTGGGGTATTCGCCCGAGCGCATCAATCCGGGCGACGAAGTTCACACGGTTGAAAATATTACCAAGGTCGTGGCCGCGCAAAACGATGAAGTGGCCGATTTGCTGGTCGAGCTATACGGCCAGATGAATGGCGGCAATATCTTTAAGGCTGTTGATATCAAAACAGCCGAAGCCTCAAAAGCGATTGAAAACGCCCAGCGCGATATCAATATCGCTTTTATTAATGAGGTCACGATGCTGTTGAATAAGCACGGGCTTAGAGCGCATGACGTAATTGAGGCCGCCTCGACCAAGTGGAATTTCCTGCCCTTCCGCCCCGGCCTTGTCGGCGGGCATTGCATCGGGGTCGATCCGTACTATCTGGCCAAAAGCGCAATTGATGTCGGCCATCAGCCTGAGGTTATTTTGGCAGGGCGTAAAACCAATGACGGCATGGGCGCCTATATCGCCGAGCGTATAGATTACTTCTTGAATGAAAGCGGTAAAAGCAAAGCCGATATCCTGATTCTGGGCTTCACGTTTAAAGAAAATATCAATGATATCCGCAATACCAAAGTTATTGATGTCATCCGCGATCTTAAAAACAAAGGGCATAAGGTTGATG
>CAXBAL010000274.1:0-2920 GCA_963973475.1 uncultured Micavibrio sp. | reverse complement strand
TTTCACCAGAGAATTTTTTCTTCTCGCCAGTGTAGGGCTTCTTTTCACCGCTATAAGGTTTTTTCTCGCCGGAGAATTTCTTCTCACCATTATAAGGGCGCTTTTCGCCGCCTGCTGCATCATCACGGCGATTGTCAAAACGCTTCTTCGCTGGTTTGAAATCGCCACGCTCGTCATTGTCACGGCTGTAGGATTTTTTGAAAGCGGGCTTACCTTCTGTTCTGGCCGGTCTTTGCTGGCCGCCATCGTTATAAGCATTAGCGCGCTTTTCGCCATCGGCCTGACCGCCGCCAAAACGGTCGTTACGGCTCGGACGTGAAGCCGGCTTGTCATTGCCCCAGCTCTGGCTGCGTTCGCTGCGGTTGTCACCGCCGCTACGCTCTTGTCTTTGCTCACCGCGGTTATCATTGCCCCAGCTATCACCGAACTGTTTTTTACCGCCGCCAGAACGACGAGGCTTGCCACGGCCTTTACCGCCGCCGCTTTTCTTGTCGCCGAACGCTGCAAAGCGTGGGTCGGGCTTGGCATCGGGATCAAGCAGTTGTACGATTGCATTCCACTGACGTCCTTCTTGCGGGGACACGAGGCAAAGGGCGTTACCTTTGGCTCCTGCACGCGCTGTACGGCCAATGCGGTGGATGTAATCTTCGGCAACTTGTGGCAAATTATAGTTAATCACATGCTCGACATGGGGAACGTCCAGACCACGCGCAACCACATCTGTGGCAACCAGAATATCGAAATTCTGGGCACGGAAGTCTTTTATAACGCGTGAGCGCTTGGCTTGCTTCAGGTCACCATTGATGGCTTCTGCGGCATACCCGTCACCGCGTAGGCGTTTGGCCATACGCTCGGTTGCGTGCTTGGTTTTGACGAAGATAATCTTCGTACCCTGGCGGGCTTGCAACTCGATAACCAATTCATCGTATTTCTTTTCTTCCGGTACGCGCATAATGTCCTGCACCAGATTTTCGGCCACCACATTGGATGCGCCAACCTCAACACGTTTTGCGTTTTTTAGGTATTTACGGGACATCTCGATGATGTTTTTCGGCATCGTGGCCGAGAACATCAATGTTTGGCGCTCTTCAGGGATGTGGGCGAAAATGCGCTCCAACTGATCGGTGAAGCCCATGTCCAGCATACGGTCAGTCTCGTCCAGCACGACAAAGCGTGTCAGATCCAGATCCATAGAGCCGCGGTTCAAATGGTCATTAATACGGCCCGGCGTACCCACAATAATGCGGGGACGGCTGCGCAGTTGCGACATCTGTTTGCCATAAGCTTCGCCGCCGATGATAAAGGCGGTGCGGATATTGCTGCCGCGGCCTAAAAACTGGTGGATGTTGTCCATGATCTGTTTACCAAGCTCGCGCGTAGGTGTCAGGATCAAGGCATTCGCACTGTCGTCTTCCATCAATTTCTGGATAACGGGCAGGGCGAAGGCCGCTGTCTTGCCGGTTCCGGTCTGGGCAGAGCCCAAAATGTCATGGCCTTCAAGGGCGAGGGGGATAGTCTGTGCCTGAATAGGGGTTGGCTCGGTAAAGCCGATCGCTTTAATGGCAAGTTCCAGATCTTTATTGAATCCGAATTCATTGAAATTTTGCATATTATTTCCTTTTTGGTTGCAAAGTTCGTATTCCGGACGCAATGATTTGCAGCCGGAAAATGTTCAGCGTTCGATGTTTGATAAAACTATTCGTGTGTAAACCGAACTTTTCAGGAAATATATTCCAAAAACCAGAAAGTCTCGTATATGTGCCTTGTTATATAGTAAGGCGGGGATCTGGTTAAAAGCTCTGTATTTTCAAAGAGCATCATTCTCAAACGATGTGGTTTTATATAGGCGACTCTGGAAAATGTCAAGCTTTTGTTTTGTGGATAAATTTGTGGAAATTTTATGGGCAATGCATTTGGGCGCCGATTTAATAACTCATTAATTCTTTTGCCATATGATAAGGCAATCAATAGAAGCTAAGGATATATGATGGGCGATTTAACATTACAGGAATATTATCAGAAAATGAATATACCCACTGAGGACTACGGTCTGCGCTGGGCCACAAATTTATATCTGCAAAGTGAGAAAATCGAAGGCAGCGAATTTTTTGCGCCTGAAAATTTACTCAGCCTCTCTGATGACGCTGTACAAGAGTTGCAGGACGAATTGGCAGAAACAGAGACATTATTCGAGAAAAATTTAAATTATTTAAATAGAAGCGGATTGGCCGCAGATAATAAAGAGAACCTAGGCGCTATATTTGCACAGGATGAGACTAATTATCCTGGCATTGATATCATGACCACAAGCCGGACAAAAGAGATCTTTATCGAAGGCGGCATGTCTGGTGAAGATGCGCTCCTACAAATGCAAGGCGAAGTCGACGAATTCCTGAATAATGCGACTAATAACTTAACCCAGAGTGTGGAATTAAGGGGCGCGTTAAGCGCTATGGCGAATAGCTTGGCCGAATCCGGCCCCGAAGGGCTTGCTACGTATAAGGGACAAATCAATGAAATGTCACCACCAGTAAGAGAGCACTTAATGGAAGAGATTGAGGCCGCTATTGACACGCGTATAGAAGATCCGGATGAGGCCGCTTCTATGAAAGAAATTTTTGAAGAGCATATATCACCGGCCGTGCAGGAAGAGACGGCTGCGCCGACGCCACAGGCGACCATAGCGCCAACAGTGCCTGTGTAAATCAAATATATATAGGAAAATTGGAGGCACGAGCCGGAGTCGAACCGGCGTACACGGATTTGCAATCCGCTGCATAGCCACTCTGCCATCGCGCCTCACTTGCAAATGAATGCATAGGAATAAGAGGAAATCATTTCCAAGTCAATCATTTTAAGCCGCTTTTCAGCGCCGCGATATGTTCGGGGCCAATCCCACAGCACCCGCCAATAATAGTGG
>CAXBAL010000273.1:0-2975 GCA_963973475.1 uncultured Micavibrio sp. | reverse complement strand
GATGATCTTGGCCAGTTAATGACCAAGGACATTTTCAACACCTCCACTGTACGCGAAAATGTTGATCATCTTACCACTGAGGTCCCGCGGAGCTTTAGCGTATTGTTGGGGCAATTCCTGCTATATGCCTTGCCGGCCGCCTACACCGCGCAACACCTTGCCCTGCGCTGGCAGACTTGGATGACGGGTAAGCTGACTAATGAATGGAACAAATACGGCGCCGCTTATAAACTCAAATTCGAACATACCAATGTCGATAACCCCGATCAGAGAATTTCCGAAAACATGTCGCAGATTACCAATTTTGCGACGGACGTAACCACAGATGGTATGCAAAACGCCATGACTTTGGCTGCATTTATTCCGATTTTGAACGCCATGGGCGATTTCAACCCAAGCGTATTGGGCGGGCCGGATATGATTATACCGAATTTCATGACATGGGCGGCCTTTGGATGGAGCGCAACCGCCGCCGTAGCCATGGGCGCCATCGCCTACACCCTTCCAAAATTGACACGGAAAACCCAGCATGCAAATGGCGACTTCCGCGCGGGATTGATCTCGGTTCAATCACAACCGGAACAAATCGCACTGGCGCAAGGCGAAAAATTTGAAAAAGGATTGCTGAAGAACATTCACCGCAGAGCGGTCGATCTTGATATCAAAATGATCAATAAGCGCATGCAGATGATGATCTTTAACTCGGTTGAAGGCAATGTCGGGAATTATGTCCCTTATCTGTTCACTGTACCGCTTGGAATGGGCGCGATGCTGACATTCGGAACCGCGATGCAAGCCGCAGGTATTTTCCGCACCGTTGACCGCAGTGTCGATTTTGTAAAACGTACCATCCCGCAATTTGCCATCGTCAAGGCCAATGTCGACAGGATTGCACAGCTGATTGACGGTATTGAGCTCAGCAAATATGAAATGCTGGAAAAAGAATATTACCGCAGATTGCAAGACGGCGAGACCAAACCGCCCTCCGATACCGCCCCTGAACCTGCCGGACCGGCGCTGTAGAGGAGTAAAAGCAATGTCACAAAACAACACCGGCACAGCGGATAAATTCAAACAAAGCGCGGAAGCAGCAATTCCCGAGTACGTCTATGTCTATAATCATACCGGCGATAAAGTAGAGGTTCGCTTTGAGGACGTCACAATTAAGGCGCCGGATGGAACCGAATTAATTAAAGACATTAACTTCACTTTGAAAGACGGCGAACGCGCAGGGCTGACAGGCCCCAATGGCGGCGGTAAATCCACAATATTTCGCCATATGAGTGAGTTGACCCACGGCGGCCATGGACGTATTCATATTACGCTGCCTGAGGGTAAACGCATGATGAATGTATCACAGGAAATGCGTAAAACGCCCACCACACTGGAAGGATTGATGTGCTATTCGCACCCCACTTCGACTTACACCCATGAACAATATGAAGAATGTCTGGACGATGCCGGCCTGCCGCAGTTGAAAATCCAGCTCCCCTGGAACGCGGCGAAGCCTGATGTCCTTTTCGAAAGATTCAAAGAAGCGCTGGATAACGAGGTAAGAAAACATGCCCGCAATATTTCGGCAAAATCAGCGCAACAGATAGAAGCCGCCCTTATTAAGACATTGAACAAAAAAATTGAGGTACCTGGCACAATTGCAGAGCATTTTACATCTGAATACGAAGATGAACTCAGACAGAGAATAGAAGAATACGCCCGTACAAGACTTGCAGACTCCATATCCGGGGATAATGATAAAACTATATTATTTCCCGGCCATATTGGGCGCAAGATTGCCAGAAATACATTGGTAAACGGACAGAACAAAATGCAGAACTGGCTTTTCCAAGGCCACAAGATGCCCTTATCCGGCGGGCAAGCGGAGCAATTGGGTTTTGCCCGTATGTTCTTACAAGCTGACGAGATCGGGTTATTTTTGCTGGACGAGGTCTCTTCGGCCTTGAAAGAGCAAAAGGCAGACGAGCTTTATAATAAGTTATTTGAAAAGGCCAAAGGCGCAACTGCTATCGGCATTATTCATAACAACAATTTGTTGAAACACTACACCCACCATTTAGAACTGGGTGAGGATAAGCACATCGTCCTCAAAAAGCTCGGGGAAAGCGCCGATTCGCCCTCCCCGCAAACCCCTGAAATATAAAGATAATTTCAAATAAAAAAATTAATTTGCAAACATATAAAAAAAAGTTTGCAAATTAATTATTTGTGGCGCAATGATAATAGAACGCACGTGCCTATGGCCCCAAATTGGTTTGGTTATGCAACGACGAATTTCTTGTATTTAACTTGGAGCTTGCTCCTATAACACGAGGTTTATTGTTGATGACCAACGACCTTCTCATTGAGGGGCAAAGCGCCCCTATATATTCCGCTTCCCTGTCCAATGACAATGCAAACACATCGTCATACGGCGCCGATTATGATATCAGCGACGAGTATATCCGCTCGCTCAACCCGACCATTCCGGTGCCTATCCTTAATCCGGGACGTCTGGTGAAACGCGCGCGTGAATTCACGTCTGCCTTTACCGGCCATGTTCTTTACGCGGTGAAGTGCAATCCTGATCCGATCTTTCTGGAAGCCATGTATGAAGGCGGTGTGCGCCGTTTCGATGTCGCATCCATCAGCGAAGTGCGCCTGATCAAGGGCCTGTTCCCCGATGCCAAAATTTATTTCATGCACCCAATCAAAGCGCCGGAAGCGATCCGCGAAGCTTATTATGAGCACGGCGTTCGCGCTTTCGTACTGGATTATGCGGCCGAGCTGGATAAAATCCTGTTCGAAACCAATGCAGCCGATGACCTTGAGTTATTCGTGCGTCTGGCTGTTCCTAAAGACAAGCCGGGCGGCGGCGTGGCCACCGATTTCTCCAGCAAATTCGGCGCGAAGCCTGAGCTGGCTTCCGAGCTATTGTTGCTCTGCCGTCCCTATTGTACAAAATTGGGCTTGAGCTTTCA
>CAXBAL010000272.1:0-2982 GCA_963973475.1 uncultured Micavibrio sp. | reverse complement strand
CAAAGTGCATTTGATATTCCAGCCTGCCGAAGAATCACTGGAGGGCGCGCGCGCGATGCTGCAAGACGGTCTATTCACCGATTTTCCGTGTGACCAGATTTACGGCATGCATAACTGGCCGTGGATTTCGCGCGGTAAATTTGCCACCTGCGAAGGCACGCTGATGGCGTCTGTCTCTAATATCGAAGTCACCATTATCGGTAAAGCAGGGCATTCAGGCATGATCGAACATGCCATTGATCCGGTCGTGATCGGCGCTGAGATTATTACCTCGATGCAGACGCTCATCTCCCAGCGCACCAGCCCGATGGATCCGGCTGTGATCTATTTCCCGATATTCGAAACCGGCGTCAAAGATACAGGAATCGTGCCGGAAAAGGCCGTCCTGAAAGGCATTATACGTACATTAAGCGCAGGTCTTCGTTCACAACTAGAGCAACGCGCGCGCGAGCTTTGCAACAACATCGCCGCCGGTCACGGCGCTGCTGCTTCAGTACGCATATTTAGCGACAGCGATGAAGTCTATAACCACAAAGAACCAACCGATACCGCTTACGAAGTTGCTTCCGAAATCGTCGGTGAACATCATGTCGATAAACATTACACGCCAACGATGTCGGGCGAAGATTTCGGATCATTTGTCTGTGAAGTGCCCGGAAACTTCATCTTTATCGGCCAGCGCGAACCCGATGACCCAACAGGCGCGGAATCTTATTCCCTGCATTCCCCTTATTACGATTTCAATGATAATATCATTCCGATCGGTGTTGAATTCTGGGTTAGGCTGGCGGAAAAAACCATGCCATTATCGTCAGTGAAATAATTACGTTGGCAAAAGGGCGCTGAATGAAGCTGGATAAGATTGACCTGAAAATTATTGAAACGCTCCAGCGTCAGGGGCGCATCACCAATCAACAACTGGCCGAGCAGGTCGCGCTCTCCCCCAGCGCGTGCCTCGAGCGGCATAAAAAGCTGGAAAAGGAAGGCATCATCCGCAGCTACGGCGCGGATATCGTGCTGCAAAAAATTGCGCCCTATTCCGCCGTTTTGGTCGAGATCACGCTCAAGAACCACTTGTCAGAGGATTTCCAACGTTTTGAAAACGCGATGATCCGCATGCCCGAAGTGATAGATTGTTACGCGGTCGGCGGCGGTATTGATTACATCGTCAAATTTATCGCCCGCGATATTGAACATTATCAGACCATGATGGATCGTCTTTTGGATGATAATATCGGCATTGATCGCTACTTCACCTATTTCATCACGCGGCGAATCAAAAACACGCCATATCCGGTCACCCGCTTCCTGCAGGGCAATATTTCCGGCGATTCCGAATAAAATTCGGTAGTTACTCGCTTTGGTAGAATTTTCTGCGGCCTAAGGGCTGTATTTCCGTGACACATCTGTCATTTCCCGTGCGAGAATGGAAATAGAACAGGAAAATCAAGGATGACAAACATGCTGCATATTCATAAAAAAGCCGCCGCCATCGACAACAGCAATATCGAAGACGTGCTGGACGCGCCCGGATTGCTGCGCCAACAAGCCTATATTGATGGAAGCTGGACAAGCTCAAACAAAACAATAACAGTTACCAATCCGGCCGATGGCTCTGTGCTCGGAACCGTTCCCAATCTGGGCGATGATAAAGCCAACCAAGCCATTGAGGCCGCAAACAAGGCCTTTCCCGCTTGGTCGAAAATGCTGGCCAAAGACCGCGCGATCATCCTGCGCCGCTGGGCAGATTTGATGCGCAAGAACAAAGATGACCTAGCGCTTATTATGACCTTAGAGCAAGGCAAGCCTTTGGCCGAGTCGCTTGGCGAGATCGAATACGCAGCCAGCTTTTTCGAATGGTTCGGCGAGGAAGGCAAGCGCGCCTATGGCGATACGATCCCATCCCATCTGCAAGGCTCGAAAATGATTGTCAGCAAGCAGCCGGTCGGCGTTGCGGCGGCGATTACGCCGTGGAATTTCCCATCCGCCATGATCACGCGCAAGGCAGGCGCTGCGCTGGCCGCAGGCTGCACAATTGTTGTGCGTCCGGCTTCAGAAACGCCGTTCTCCGCTCTGGCGCTAGCGGTTTTAGCCGAAGAGGCAGGCGTGCCCAAAGGGGTGTTTTCCGTTATCACAGGCGATGCGATAGAGATCAGCCGCACGCTCTGCGATAGCCCGATTGTACGCAAAATCAGCTTCACCGGCTCCACCGAAGTCGGGCGCATTTTGCTGGAACAGGCTAGCGGAAACGTCAAGAAAATGTCGATGGAGCTTGGCGGTCACGCGCCCTTTATCGTCTTTGAAGATTGCGATCTGGATAAGGCCGTCAAAGGCGCGATCGGCGCGAAATTCGCCACGACAGGCCAAGATTGCCTTGCGGTGAACCGTCTGTATGTGCATGAGAGCATCTATGACGCGTTCACCAAGAAATACGTGGCCGCGACCAAGGCTTTAAAGCTCGGCAACGGTCTGGAAAAGGACATGGATCTCGGACCGCTGATGAACGAAAAGGCCGTGGCCAAATGCGAAGCCCATGTCGCCGATGCGCTAAATAAAGGCGCTAAATTGCTCTGCGGCGGGGCGCGCGATGCTCAAGGTAATTTATTCTATCAGGCCACCGTGCTTGGCGATGTTACGCCGGATATGGATATCTATCGCGAGGAGACATTCGGCCCTGTCGCGCCGCTGATTAAATTCTCTGACGAGACCGATGTTATCAAGGCCGCGAATGATACGATCTATGGTCTGGCCGCCTATCTTTACAGCGACAATATCCGCCGCTGCCACCGTGTTAGTGATGCGCTGGAATACGGCATGGTCGGGGTGAATACGCCCAAATTTACCGGCGCGTCCATTCCCTTTGGCGGGGTCAAACAATCCGGCCTTGGCCGCGAAGGCGGGCATGAAGGATTAAGCGATTACATGGAAACCAAATATGTCTGTCTGGGCGATCTGGACAGCGAATAAAAACATAGAAATTCG
>CAXBAL010000271.1:0-2990 GCA_963973475.1 uncultured Micavibrio sp. | reverse complement strand
ATGCGTTAATATTTCCGATGAGCCTGCCATATCACATAGATAAGGCATGAATCGTTTTGAGAGAAGGGGAGGAGGGGAAATAAAAATGGTGGTTTCTGTTGCTAGGTACCACCGAACCCCACCTAAAGGCATTAATCCAATAGGAATCGTGTAGCTTTGCTAGACGCCCAATTAGGCGGCTTTGCGTACGTCACCAGCAACAACTACGTTGTCGTTGGCTGCTACGAATGCAACATTATCGTTTGCATTTATAATATTAGCCCGGTAACGGCGGATACAATGCCGGACGTCGCCACATACCTTTACTACGCGTGTCGATCCTGTTTCGGCCCCGCCGTCTTAATCTAGAGCGCCAAACTTTTGGCGGGCCGCACTTGCGGCCTCTTGGTGCTTAAAATCAAAATGGTGGAGCCGCCGGGTACTGCCCCCGGGTCCACGAACGTTTATTCCGTACAAGCGTGTAACGTCATAGCTGACCGAAGCCAGCACTACTAATATAGGGCACGCGCTCTAAAAAAGCGATAAAATTTGCAAAAAATCGGCATTCACAAGATTTTAGGCAGAATGTGAGGCGAATCCTTGCCTTGTCGGGTGAAAATTTCCCATACTCCTAAGATAGAAGGAATCGGGAGAGAGACAATGAAACAATATCTGGATTTAATGCGTCATGTGCTGGAAAACGGCAGCGTAAAGGAAGACCGCACAGGCACGGGCACGCGCTCGGTTTTTGGTTATCAAATGCGCTTTGATCTCTCCGAAGGCTTTCCGCTGGTGACGACGAAGAAATGTCATTTGCGCTCGATCATTCATGAATTGCTGTGGTTCCTAAAAGGGGATACCAATATTTCTTACTTGAAAGAAAACGGTGTACGTATCTGGGATGAATGGGCGGATGAAAACGGCGATCTCGGTCCCGTATATGGTGAGCAATGGCGGGCTTGGAAAACCGCGGATGGTAAGACAGTTGACCAGATTAAAAATGTAGTCGAGCAGATTAAAAGTAACCCCGACAGCCGCCGCCTTTTAGTGGTTGCGTATAACCCGGGTTTGGTGGATCAAATGGCCTTGCCGCCTTGTCATGCGTTTTTCCAGTTTTATGTGGCCGACGGGAAGCTCTCTTGCCAACTATACCAGCGCAGCGCTGATATCTTTTTGGGCGTGCCGTTTAATATTGCGTCCTATGCGCTCCTCACGATGATGGTGGCTCAAGTATGCGGTCTTCAACCGGGAGAATTTATTCATACGTTGGGCGATGCGCATTTGTATTCCAATCATCTGGAGCAAACGAAATTGCAGCTTAGCCGTGATCCGTATCCGATGCCCGAGATGCATTTAAATCCGCATGTCACCGACATTTTCGACTTTAAATTTGAGGATTTCGAATTGGTTGGCTATCAGGCGCATGAGCACATCAAAGCGCCGGTGGCGGTTTAAAAGCATTTTTATCTATGTTAAATGATTTTTAAGAGTTTTCCTTTATCCTGATTTAAACAAAACACGACGTAAAAAAATTACGCGTTTAAACAGAGGTAGAGGTTTCAGATGGATTCGATAAAAAATTTATTCAACCAAGTCAGTGAGCGCGTTGGTAACTTTATTAATAAAATCAGCGCTGGCATGGGTTCAATGCCGACGGTTTCCCGTTTAAAAAACCAGTTCAAAATTGCCGGCGGCGGCATCGCCGCTACTGCAGCCTCAATGGTTATGGTCTCTACAATGGGAATTGATCTAACTGGTACACTTACGGCGCTGGGTAGTGCGATTGGCGCAATTGTAATTGCGCTGGACGGATTGGATAATATCACCCGCGCGGCGGGAAATACCGAAGAAAATAATAACCAGAATGCCCGCACCATAATGAGCACGCAAACGGCAAGAGTCGCAACGCCGCAGGAAGATGCCAGCGATGATTTCAATATGATGCCGGCGGCAGGTTAAAGTGGGCTCCTCTAAATTGATGGGCGTAAATTAAGATCACATCTTCTACCCCTGGGCGATTCGTTGTAGTCTTGGGGGTATGAGCACGGATAAAATTAAAACAACCATTATTGTTGCCATGGCGCAGAACCGTATTATCGGTAAAGACGGAACGTTGCCGTGGCATATTCCCGCAGATTTAAAGCGCTATAAATCTCGCACGCTGGGTAAGCCTCTTGTTATGGGTCGCAAGACGCTCGAATCACTCTATAAGGAGGTCGGCGGTCCTTTACCGGGGCGCACCAATATTGTGATTACCCGCCAAATGGATTTTATTGCAAAAGATGGCGTTATTGTTCGCTCCGGCCTTAAAGAGGCGCTGGAATACGCGCATAACACGGCGCAGCGGGATGGTCTGGACGAGGTGTTCGTTAATGGTGGCGCGCAAGTTTATGGGCAAGCGCTGGGGCAGGATTTGGTTACCGACCTGGATATTACCTTGATCCATGAGGATGTAGCGGGGGATACGCCGTTCCCTGAATTTGATTGGGATCAATGGCAGGAAGTCTGGCACGAAGACCATGAGGCCGCGAACGGGAAACCTGCATTCAGCTTTATTCAACTGAAAAAGAAATAATCTCTATCGGGCTTATTTGAGCAAAGCGCTGGCAATTTCACTGGCAATATCATCGAATTTTTTCGCGTAATCGCTGTCCGGTGCGCTTAGGCAAGCTGGCTTGCCTTCATCGCTTTTCAGCCGAATGTCAGGGTGCAGCGGTATTTCCCCCAAGAAGGTCGTGGCCAGCTTTTTGGCTTCGCGCTGCGCGCCGCCGTGGCCGAAAATGTGATTTTCGTGGCCGCATTGCGGGCAGATATAGGTGCTCATATTCTCAATGATGCCAAGAACTGGTACGCCCGTTTTGCGGAACATCTCAATTCCCTTTCGGGCGTCCAGCAGAGCGATATCTTGCGGCGTGGAGACGATAATCGCGCCGCTCAGCTTGACTTTCTGTGCCATGGTGAGCTGCGCATCGCCCGTGCCGGGCGGCATGTCGACAATTAGAAAATCCAGT
>CAXBAL010000270.1:0-3008 GCA_963973475.1 uncultured Micavibrio sp. | reverse complement strand
TTGATGTCAAGGGTAAAGAAGACGGCAGTGAAGGGTGGGAGATTTTCACCCATGGCGGGCGCAAAGGCACTGGAATTGACGCGGTGGAATGGGCCGTGAAGATGGCTGAGTTCGGGGCGGGGGAATTGCTTGTGACCTCTATGGATCGCGATGGTACCAAATCGGGTTTTAATATTCCTTTGACGCGGGCGATAGCCGACGCCGTTAATATACCTATTATCGCTTCAGGCGGGGTTGGAACGCTGGATCATTTAAGCCAAGGCGTTAAAGAAGGCCATGCCAGCGCGGTTCTTGCGGCCTCTATCTTTCATTTTGGCGAATATTCGATCAAAGACGCGAAAGAAGCGATGCAAAAATCCGGAATCGCTGTTAGAATTTAGCCCATGAGCCAAAACGACGACATCATTGCCCAGCTTTACGCAACGCTACAGGAGCGCAAAGACGCCGATCCTAAGCATTCCTATGTTGCGAGCCTGTATAAACGTGGCACCAAGCAAATTGCCAAGAAGTTAGGCGAAGAAGCGGTCGAACTGGTGATTGATGCTATGCGCCTTGATGCGCAGCCCGATAAAAAGAAGCGCCGCGAGAGCTTTAAAGAAGAAGCGGCGGATGTAATGTTTCATCTGCTGGTATTGCTGGCGCATCATGATGTGCCGCCGGACGAGGTTATGGATGTTTTGCGGAAACGCCTCGGCGTTGGCGGTCTGGTCGAGAAAGCTGCACGTGTCAAAGAATAGACGCAAGCCTTTTTTAAACGGTATCTTTCACGCGGTTGTTTTCATCCATTAATAGAACGGTTGGTTTGAAGTCCTGCGCCTTTTTATCCTTCATCTGCGCATACGCACAAATAATGACCAAATCATCTTTTTGCACGAGGCGGGCGGCGGCGCCGTTTACGCCAATAATGCCGGAATTACGTTCGCCGATAATGGCGTAGGTCGTAAAACGCGCGCCGTTGGTGATGTTCAGAACATCAACCTGCTCATAAGGCAAAATTCCGGCCTGCTCCAATAGCGCCTGATCGACGGTAATAGAGCCTTCATAGTTTAAATCCGATTGCGTGACGGTGGCGCGGTGGATTTTGGCTTTAAGCATAGTCAGGCGCATATCTATATCCTGATGGTTTTCTCTTGGGTTATTTTCCTGTAATCTGTATCGCGTTGTAATTAAAGTCAAGGATAAGAGCCATGAGCCAATACGATTCAAATAATATTTTTGCCAAAATCCTGCGCGGAGAAATTCCATGCGATAAAGTCTATGAAGATGACCATGTGCTGGCATTCAATGATATTGACCCAAAAGCGCCTGTGCATATTCTGGTGATTCCGAAAGGACAATATATTGCCATTGATGATTTTGGCGCGCATGCCAGCACGGAGGAGACTAAAGCGCTCTATGCCGCGGTGGCAAAAATTACAAAGGATAAAGGATTGTCCGGCGATGGTTTCCGCGTTATCGCCAATGCGGGCACGCATGGCGGTCAGGAAGTCCCGCATTTCCATTTGCACATATTGGCAGGCAAAAAATTAGGCCCCATGCTTGCGAATGCGGCCTAATTTCCATCGTTGGAGAAACATTATAATTACCCGGGAAACATGACGATGTTACCTGTGCTCATATCTGCGGTTGCATTTGCGGCCGTCAAATTTTTGGGCACGGAAGGGCGGCATTTTTTATTCTGATGGGCGGCCATTTCCATGACGGATAAGAATTCTTCGGCAATAATGGCGTGCGCGCCGGCTTGAATTTGTAAAATATCACAGATCTCGGCCACGGCAGGATTATCAAAGGCGGCATAAGACAGGTTGATATCAATAAGTTCATCCATGCATTCCAGATCTTCGGGGATGTTTTCAAGGATACCGACGAGATAGTTGTTGTTGATTTTGCCACGGCGCGAATTTTCCAGCCATAACGGGCCGTATTCATCAATGATGCGGTCGCATTCCATTGTCACGATCTCCGCGCCTGAGCCTGTCCCACAATAGACTTTGGCAATGGTCTTTGCGCTTAGGGCAATTGCAAGAAGCGCTGTATCGGGCTGCATTTCCGAGAGCAGATCATGCAAGGCGTAGTGAATATCGTCCTGCATTTCTGCGCCTTTTTCAATTGCGGCGCCAACAACCATCGGCACTTCCAGTTGCGTCATCAGTATTGCGAGGTCTTTATCGTTTAACATGGTTTTTCTCTATCTTTATTTCGTTGTGCGCTTTTTATTTGCGCGTCTATACCTACCTTCTTAAACGTTAAAGATGAATCAAATCTTAATAAGCGAAAGAAAAGAATAATCGTTTAAGGATATGGTAAAAAAGCCGTTGAAATCGGATATTATTTTCCTGTTTGCGCGTGTTGCTGTTATAAAAGAGCTTGGATTAAAGTTTCTAAGAGGCGTCTTTATATAATGTCATTCCGCATCGTTGGATTTACAGTCGGGATTTTGCTTTGCATTCTGGGGATTGCGCAGATTATTCCTGCGTTGATTGATGTGCATGTTAATGAACGCAACGCCAATGCTTTCTTTTCCTGTGCGGTGGTTTGTATGTTTTTTGGCGGCATTCTTATGCTGGCCAATCAGAACTACCGTAGGAAAGTTACTATTCGCGAGGCCTTTATGCTAACTAATGTGGCCTGGTTAACGTTAAGTATATTTGGCGCTTTCCCTCTCATGTTTGCCGATACTAATCTCAGCTTTGCTGATGCATTTTTCGAATCAGTTTCTGGTATTACCACCACGGGCTCGACAGTATTGGTCGGTCTGGATGATCTTTCGCACGGAGTTTTGCTATGGCGCTCAATCATGCAGTGGATCGGCGGTATCGGGGTTATTGCTTTTGCGATTGTGCTGCTACCGTTCTTGCGTGTCGGCGGGATGCAATTGTTTCGTACAGAATCATCAGACCAATCTGAAAAAATCGTGCCGAAAAGTGCTCAGATTGTCTTGGCGCTGGTGTTGATCTATTGTTTCCTAACTATTACCTGCGCAATTTTATATGCGTTGTTCGGAATGA
>CAXBAL010000269.1:0-3010 GCA_963973475.1 uncultured Micavibrio sp. | reverse complement strand
CCCGCCACAAAGTCCAGGGCGTGCACCATTAAAAAATAAAACTTCCTTTTTTCGCCAAGGAATTTACACTTACATTCGTCTTATAGATGCAAGAAGAAGGTTTCTCGCATGACCGAAGCTGAACATAGCGCGCTGATTAAAAGAGCGCAAAGCGGCGATGCCAGAGCCTTCGAGGAACTGGTAAACCTGTATTACGGGATCATGTATAAGATGGCTTATAAATACGTATTAAACCGCGAGACCGCCGAAGACATCACACAAGATGCCTGTATCAAGCTTGCGCGCGGCCTGAATAGCTTCACCTTCCAAAGCAAATTCACAAGCTGGCTCTACCGCCTTGTCATCAACGCCGCACGCGACCATATCAAATCACAGGCGCGCCACCCTGAAAACCCGGACGCGCTTGAAACGCTGGCCGTGAAGGCAGAGGGCGAAGATGCGGTGTATACCTTGGAGGTCTTAAAGGCCATCTATCAACTCCCCGCGGGTGAGCGCGAAGCACTCATGCTGGTCCTCAATGACGGATACACCCATGCGGAAGCCGGAGATATCCTTGGCGTAAAAGAAGGCACGATTAGCTGGCGCATATCAGAGGCCAAAAAGAAACTATCAGGCCAATTCAAACAGGAGGCCGTTCATGGATGAGAAAAAAATAAGTGACGCCCTGCATAAAATGGACATCCCCACCCATGATGACAACGCGCAAAAACGCGCGCTCAACCTTGCGATGGCCGAATTTGAAGCGACCCAGGAAAATAATGAAAAAAAATCCCAAGGAAATTCCATCCTTGCTCGTCTTATGTCCAGAACCCAACAAAACAAAGGACATAAGACAATGGAAACCAAACAGAAAAAGAAAATGATCTACGGCGGCATGGCAACAGCAATGGCGGTTGTTTTAATCGCAGGCGTGAGCTTTACGCAGTTGCAAGACACACAAATTAATAGTGATGCCGCTTCCGAGAGCCAGCTTGCTAGTACAAGCGGCAATAATTTCGGTAGCATTGCCCAAAATATTAACACCACCAATCCCGTCGGACGCATTGCTTCAAATGTCGGCAACTTTTTTAAAGACGACAGCGCGAGATCACGTTTAGGCCCCGCACCGGATATGACTCAAGCTCCAGGTTCTACCCCTGCCAGCCCCCACTATGCGCCAGCGCCAAAAGAACAACGCCTCTCCGCCGATATGGCACAAGCGGAGCTGGCCGCACCGCAAGCGTCCAGCATGGCACAGACCCGCTCTAGCGTTCAAAACATGATCGCGCCGATGCCAATCTCGCCGCCTGATGTGATCAATCCATCCTATCAAGACGAAGGCCGCGACAAATTCGAAGAGTTCAAAATCAACCCCGTTAAATTGGCAGCGGAAGAGCCTGTCTCCACCTTCTCGGTCGATGTCGACACCGCTTCCTACAGCTTCATGCGCCGCCAGATCGAGCACGGCCAGATGCCTGCCAGTGATGCCATCCGCATTGAAGAACTGATCAATTATTTCGATTACAACTACGCCGCGCCAGAGGACAAAGACGTACCGTTCAACGCCAATGTCACCGTAACTCCAAGCCCATGGGCGGAGGGCAAAGAGCTGGTCCATATCGGCATCAAGGGCTATGAAATGGACACCGTGCAGCCGCGCTCGAACCTTGTGTTCCTGCTTGATGTCTCCGGCTCCATGAATTCGTCCGATAAATTGCCGCTACTGAAAAGCTCGCTCGGCCTTTTGCTGGATACGCTCAAACCCGATGACACCGTCTCGATTGCCACTTATGCAGGCAGCACGGGCGTCGCGCTGGAGCCGACCAAAGCCTCCGAAAAAAGTAAAATCCTGAGCGCATTGGATAATCTGCGTGCTGGCGGCGGCACGGCTGGCGCGGCAGGGATCGAGCTGGCCTATAACCTCGCCGCCGAGCATTTCGATGAAGAGGCCGTAAACCGCGTCATTCTGGCCACCGATGGAGATTTCAATGTCGGCATCAGCGACCCCGAGCAGTTGAAAGACTTCATCGAAGAGAAGCGCGATAGCGGCGTTTTCCTTTCCGTCCTCGGCTTCGGACAAGGCAATTACAATGACCATATCATGCAAGAGCTGGCGCAGAACGGCAACGGCGTGGCCGCCTATATCGACAATCTGAACGAGGCGCAGAAAGTGCTGGTCGATGAGGCCACATCCTCTCTATTCCCGATTGCGAAAGACGTGAAAATCCAAATCGAATTCAACCCGAAAACGGTCGCCGAATACCGCCTGATCGGATATGAAACACGGGCGCTAAACCGTGAGGATTTCAACAACGATAAAATTGATGCGGGCGACATCGGCGCAGGCCATACCGTCACGGCCATCTACGAAATCACGCCAGTGGGATCAGAGGCACGCAGTATTGACGAGCTTCGCTACGGCGAGGCCGAAACAGCCCAAGAGCCAAGTGATTTCGGCGGCGAATACGCCTTCCTCAAAATGCGCTATAAATTGCCGAACGAAGACACATCAAAGCTGATCACCACGCCGATCACGCAAGATATTCGTGATGATATTCGCCACCCAATCAATCAAGAAGTAAAATTCTCGCTCGCCGTGGCCGCATTCGGCCAAATCCTGAAAGGCGGGGATTATACAGGTGATTACAGCTACGATGACGTGCTGGAACTGGCACAAGAAGGCAAAGGCGCCGATCCTTACGGCTACCGCGCTGAATTCATCAAACTGGTGCGCCTCGCAAAATCTTTGGATAATTAAAATACGCAAAACACCCAAACGTCCCCGCCCATGACGGGGGCGTTTTTGATTCAAATTGTTAAGATTCGCATTACACCCTATGGCCGCCCTGACAAGATCATTAAAAAAAGTTATCAACAGATTCGCCATTTTTACGTGGATATTAACCATTAAGTCTTTGTAGGTATTGCGTCCTCTATTACAATCTAGGTGGGTACATCTATTTCCACGGCATTCGCCAATTCATTCTTTAAAGTCGGTTCTTCTACTTCCTTTTGGTCTGGTTCGCTAGCT
>CAXBAL010000268.1:0-3021 GCA_963973475.1 uncultured Micavibrio sp. | reverse complement strand
AACAGCGCGACGGAATTTTTGGATCAGGAGCTGATTGATGATAAAACCCGGAGCCTGTCACTTTTCACAAGCTATAATACGTATGATGGGTGGGGCGGAAATAATGCAGTGCTTTTCACTATATCAAAAGGGCTTGATGTCTTTGACGCAACGGAAACCGGTTCAGCCGGTCTCTCGCGCAGGGAAGGGCGTAGTGATTACTTTACTTCTAAAATCGATATCTCCAGGCGGCAAGATTTTGGACAAGCTTTGCAACTTTTTACATCTGCCACCGCGCAGTATGCACCGCACCCTCTGCTCTCATCTAAGGAAATTGGCTATGGCGGTACAGCCTATGGGCGCGCTTACGACCCGTCTGAAATTACCGGCGATCAGGGCGTTATGGCGGCGGTGGAATTGCGATATAATGATTTGCCCTCAATAGAAGGGTTAAATGCAGGGCTTATACCCTTCGCCTTTTATGATATCGGCAAGGTTTGGAACCACGATCAGGGGGGCGAGCCACAATCCGCTGCTTCGGCCGGCATCGGGAGCTATTACTATGTCGGTAACTCTGTTTCCGGCTCCCTGCAAGTCGCCTACCCACTCACACGTGATGTCGGCACACCCATCATGAACGGCGAAAACGGACCGCGTATCCTATGGTCCATAGATGCAAGTTTTTAATGCTATTTATAGAAAAGTGAGCGACAGACGACAAGCGCTGCCACATCTTATTCCGCTATTCATTCACATTCACTATCGCTCAAATTGAGCGTTATACCCTATAAACCCGTCATGGCAGTATCCTACCTTAAAACCCATAAATTATTACTAAAAAGCAATGGGGCCATGTGTTTTAAAACGTCTCTTGTCGAAACACTTCCTTTGGCGTTTTTTAATCCAAACATTTTCTTGGTGTCTGATTGAGCTTAAGACAAACTAGAGCCAAGCACTCATCATTGATTAAGCGCAAAGCCGTATATTCCTTGCCGCTGCAAGTCAGTGCCGCCTCATCAGTGAGGCCGGTGACGTTATCTGGGCGAGGGTGATGAAATCATCGGCGCCGCCATCGGCATCCAAATGATCTACTTTAATGTAAAATTGCTGCAATGAAAGAAGAGAAATATTAAGGTGGGGTTGGTAGCGGTGGAGAGATTTGAACCCCCGACACAAGGATTATGATTCCTCTGCTCTAACCCCTGAGCTACACCGCCATAATGTGGCCAAAAGACCGATATGTTACCCCACTGATACCCTGCAAGGGGAGGTTATTCCCTTATACCGCGTGAAGCGTTGTATTTCAACATCTCTAGAGCACATCTTATTCGAGAAACAAGGATTATGATTCCTCTGCTCTAACCCCTGAGCTACACCGCCACTCGTAAAGGTCTTTTCATGTACGTCTTCTTGTGGGGTGTTGTCAAGAAAAAGGTTGGTGATTTTATAAACTCTTCTGGATGGCATGAGAAAGCCGATATTTCTAATTTTTCATTTTTTTATAAAAGGTGGATTTTGCGATCCCCAGAGCTTTGGCGCATTGCGTTACATTCCCATCATAATACTGCAAAGCCTTAGCCATAGCCTCTTGTTCGATGAAAGCCATAGTTTTAATGGAGGGGGGCGTATCCGCAGTAAACAAGGATATGCTTTCCAACGCGCTCAATTTATCCACGGGCGCGGCTGAATTCTGGGGGCGGGGCACATTTATAGCCTGACCGTTTGACGATATGAGGTCGTGCGGCGTAAGCTTTGCACCCTCGCATATCACCAAAGCGCGATTGATCGTGTTTTCCAGCTCTCTTACATTGCCGGGCCAATCCTTTAACTTAAGGGTCTGTAGGAACTCTTCGGAGGGTGGTTTATAAGGCAGGTCCGTGCGCGCACATACCCGTTCAATGAAATGATGCACCAAATCGGGGATATCGGCGCGGCGATTTCTTAGGGGGGGTAATTCCAATTGTAAAACATTGAGACGAAAATAGAGGTCTTCTCGAAAACGTCCTGATTTTACTTCGGCCTCAAGATCACGGTTGGTGGCTGATATAATGCGTATATTTACTGAAACGGTCTTGCTGGCTCCTACCGGCTCGACTTCTTTTTGTTGCAAAACGCGCAGCAATTTCACCTGAGCATCGAGCGGCAATTCTCCAACCTCATCCAAAAATATAGTGCCGCCTTCCGCCTCACGGAATTTTCCGTTGGTTTTTTCGGTGGCGCCTGTAAAGGCACCTTTTTCGTGCCCAAATAAAGTGCTTTCGACAAGTTGGGCGGGAATGGCACCGCAGTTGACGGCAACGAAGGTTTTGCCTGCGCGCGTACTTTCGCCATGAATGGCTCTGGCGAAAAGCTCCTTACCAGTGCCTGTTTCACCTGTAATCAAAACTGCTATGTCCGATGCGGCGGCTTTACGGCCCAAACCAACCACGCTGGCCAGCCCGCTGTCGGCCCCGATCAGGGAATTAAAGGTAAGGTGTCCTTCTTTTTCACTGTTCAGGCGTTTGACTTCGCGCGTTAATGTGCTGATTTTCATTGCGTTGCGCACAGTTGTGATCATGCGCTCGCTCTCATATGGTTTATTGATGAAATCAATGGCTCCTAGTTTGAGCGCGAGGATGGCATCATCAATGTCTTTGCTTCCTGTCAGCATGAGAACGGCAATTGAAGGGTATTTCTGCCGAATGATCTCGAGCGCTTCCATGCCGCCCATAACAGGCATTTTTACATCTAATATCACTAGTTTAATATTTGCCGCGTTACTATTCTTATCGAGAATTTCTAGAGCGTTTCGCCCGTTTTCAGCGCTCAAAGCACTTAGGTTTAATTTACGCTGTAATAATGTACCCAGCATTTCCCGCTGTAAGGGGTCATCTTCTACAATTAAAACAGGATGGGTCATGTTGCTCATTTCCTTCCAATGCTCTTCCTTTCTTATGGTATAGCAAAAGGTTTAATAAAGCGTTCGATTTCGAGACATCTATCGCTGTTTTCTCATTTTTATACGTTCGAAATCGAGAATAGCTTAATTTCAAATTGTTAGGC
>CAXBAL010000267.1:0-3041 GCA_963973475.1 uncultured Micavibrio sp. | reverse complement strand
GATATAAATCTCGAAGACAATCAAAGCCGTGTTGGCGCGAAGACGCTGGAAATAACGCTCAGCAAGCTGGGATGTCCGGTGCGTGGCCGTGTAGATAATTGTGCGCGTTCCCGCCTCGACAACCGGCGTACTGCCCGTAATCGCAGCAATCCCGCCGGACAGGGAATCAATTAAACCATCATCAATGCCAACAGGCGGAATAGTGACCGTGAAAGTCTGGGTTTCTTTGATAACCAACAACCCGTCTTCATAAGAACAATATAAATCAGCCAAACCGCAAACACGCTCAACCACACGGTCAAGTGGACCGCGCAAATTCGCAACTGTTATCGTGCGGGTCAAGCCCTCCTCTGTTTCAAATGCAAGGGGGATTTCGTAATCGGCCAGAATCAACTGAAGCGCGCCCGCCAATGTTTCGGAACGCAACTCGAAAGGCCCGACCATTTCATTCGGAAACGGCTCCCCGGTAGTGCTTTCAGGCACGAGCACATCACTACCCAGCGGCAAATACAACACGCTGTCCGGACGCTCGTTAATTGCAGATTCGCGGCTATTGGCCGAAACAGGAGAGGGGATGTCAAGGTTACGCGCGCCCGGCACCTCGACCTGCGCACAGGACAAAAGCGCAAGAAACAGCGGCAGAGCAACCAAACGCCGCATATTTACGCTGCGACAATTTTTTCCTAGCCTTATATCCTGTTTATTACGTACTTTCATCTCACTATACTTTACTTTCAAACTTTTTTCTTGCTGCCCTTGATCGTTCGCTCAACCATTTTTACCAGCCTATCGCGCTGAACAGGCTTCATCAAGACCGCAGCCACATTCCAGCGCGCAGCCTCATTTAACAAATCAGGGTTATCATCGCCTGTCACCAGTATCACAGGCATGTCCACCTCGGAACCGCGAATAGATTTTATAAATTCAAAGCCGCCGATAGGCTCCATTCGAACATCAACGATTGCCAGCGCAATATCTTTGTTCATAGCCTTGAGCGCTTCTTCCCCATCGGTGCCCTCAACGGTTTCATGTCCCGCCTCGTTCAGAAAACGTACAATCTGCATGCGCACAAAGTCGTTATCCTCCACCACCAAAATTTTGTCTGCTTCGCTCATAGAAATTTGTGAACTTATCTTTTGAAATGCATAATCAAAACATGTTAAACCAATTTAGCGTATAGGAATAGATTAGATTTTCTAAATTCCCCAATATAACGTGGACAATACTACAATATAGACCTTAGCCCCCTAACCCAAGTCGTGACATGTTAGAAATATTTGCCCTTTTCTGCATCATTACCTGCCTGATTTTATTGGGTGCGCTGTCTTATATTGATTTAAAACACCACCTGCTTCCCAATGAACTGGTTCTGGGATTTGCGTGTTGCGGCTTTGTCTTTCACCTATGCACTTTGTTTCATTACCTAAGCCTGAACGACATGGCGCTTGGCGCGCTGATCGGCGGCGGCATGCTGTATTTGATACGCGGCATTGCGAATTATTGGTATGATGAGGACACGCTGGGCCTTGGTGATGTGAAACTCTTGGCCGCAGGGGGATTATGGCTGGGGCCGGAACATATATTGATCGCAGCCGCACTCGGCGCTATGGCAGGTTTTCTTCATGGACTCGGCGTGGCGGTCTATACTGTTTACCATGCAAAAGTACCGCTAGATTTAAACAAACTGGCGATTCCAGCAGGCCCCGGCTTTATCGCAGGGCTAATAGCGACCGCAATTTATAAATTTCAAGATTTACCATTGGCCCTATTCGAATGAACGCTGCAAAAACGCAAAAAGCCCTCGCGGGTATTCGAGTCACAGATTTAAGCCGCGTATTGGCAGGGCCTTCCTGCACACAAATTCTGGGTGATCTGGGCGCGGAGATCATCAAGATCGAAAAGCCGGGCGAAGGCGACGATACGCGCGGCTGGGGCCCACCCTATTTAAAAGACAAGGACGGGCAGGACACAACCGAGAGCGCCTACTACCTCGGCTGCAATCGCAACAAAAAGTCTTTGGCCGTTGATATCAAACAAAAAGAAGGCCAAGAGATCATTCATCAATTGCTGGAAAAATCAGACATATTGATTGAGAATTTCAAAACAGGCGGGCTGGCAAAATACGGGCTGGATTACGAAAGCGTCAAGGCGCGCCATCCGCATATTATTTATTGCTCTATCACAGGATTCGGCCAAAACGGCCCACTCTCCAGTGAACCGGGCTATGATTTCATCGCCCAAGGCATGAGCGGTTTGATGGCAATAACCGGAGAGCCGGACGGCGAGCCGATGAAGGCGGGCGTTGCGCTCAGCGATATCATGACGGGCTTAAATGCAGCCATCGGCATTTTGGCCGCGCTGAACCACCGCCATACAACAGGCAAGGGGCAACATATTGATGTGGCCTTACTGGATTGCACGCTCGCCGCCATGAGCAATATTGCACAATATTACCTGACCTCCGGAATGTTAGCGCCGCGCCTTGGCAATGCCCATTCGGCTATCGTGCCCTATCAGGTGTTCGAGACCAAAGACGGACACATCATTCTGGCCGTGGGCAATAATACGCAGTTTCAAAGATTGTGCAGTTTTCTGGGTAAGCCTGAATGGGCAAACGATCCAAAATTTGCGGCAAATTCTGCCCGCGTCGCCCACCGTGCCGCATTGGTGCCGATGCTTGGCGCCGAAATTATCAAGGAAAGCTCGGAATACTGGATAAAAGGCCTTGCCGATGTCGATGTACCTTGCGGCCCTGTGAACACAATGGATCAGACCTTTGACATGGAACAGATAAAGGCGCGGGAGATGAAGATCGACATGCCTCATCCGCTTAGCCACAAACCTATATCATTGGTCGGCAGCCCGATTAAAATGTCGGACACACCGCCAAGTTACGACCTTCCGCCCCCGCCATGCGGCGCGCATACGGACGAGGTCTTGCGCGACGTGCTGGAGATGAACGCGGACAAAATTGCCGCGCTCAAGAGCAAAAATATTATTTAAGTTTTATTTGTCTTAGAAATAAAGAATTTTTAAGAGAT
>CAXBAL010000266.1:0-3043 GCA_963973475.1 uncultured Micavibrio sp. | reverse complement strand
GAAAGCCTTCAACAAAGGCGATAAGGTTAAGGCTAAGATCCTTGAGCTAGACCCTGAAAAAGAGCGTATTGCCCTTGGTATCAAGCAATTGACCGAAGATCCGTTCAAAGGTGCAATGACAGGCGTGGCCAAAGGCGCGGTTGTTACCTGTACTGTGACCGAGATCAAGGCAGGCAGCGTTGAAGTAAGCGTAAACGAGAATCTGACCGGCTCTATCAAGAAAGCCGATCTGTCCCGTGAGCGTTCCGAACAACGCCCTGACCGTTTCGCCGTTGGTGAAAAGGTTGATGCCAAAGTCATTAGCGTTGATCAGAAGGCCCGTAAGGTTGCCCTATCTATCAAAGCCCGCGAAATCGACGAAGACAAGCAGGCGATGAAAGAATTTGGTTCAACCGAATCAGGTGCATCTCTTGGTGATATTCTTGGTGCCGCCCTTGGCGGAGCCGCTGATGCGAAAGAAGCCGCACCAGCGAAAAAGCCTGCTGCAAAGAAGGCCGCTGCCAAGAAAGATGATAAAGCAGACGAGAAAAGCGAAGACAAGGCATAAGCCTTCCTCCGTTTTATTAAACGTCTAAAGCATTTTAAAAGCCGGGTCATACGATCCGGCTTTTTTTATAATAATTTATAATTAGAATAAAACAGTCTTATTACAAACTATGCCGAGCAAGTGCGAGGCCGTCCGGTAGGACGAAAGCATGCCCGGCGCTTGAGGGCTTGTTTTAAAAATGTCATATTTTTAAAACAAATAACTTTAGTTCCAAATTAAAATCCTTATTTTTCAATGTGTTTTGCTTGACGCTGGCAAATCGATGGTGCAATCTATTCTCAATTCAGTGATATAAAAGGATTGACCCGCGATGACAAAATCAGAGCTTATTCAGCGTCTAGCCGAGCAAAACCCGCATCTGTATTTGCGTGACATCGAAAAGATCGTTGAGACGATTTTCGAAGAAATCACCGCCGCCATGGTGCGCGGTGACCGTGTCGAGCTGCGCGGATTTGGCGCGTTCTCTGTTAAACATCGTGATTCCCGCACGGGCCGCAACCCACGCACAGGCGAGACCGTACATGTCGAGGCCAAGCGCCTGCCGTTTTTCAAAACCGGAAAAGGTCTGCGCGAGCGTCTAAACGGCGAGGATTAATCCGCTATGATCGCCTTTTTCCGCTGGATCGCCGGATTTATTGTTATCGTTTTATTTGCCGGATTTGCGGCATTTAACCGTCAAGATGTGACGCTGTACTATTCCCCCGTTCATGACCCGCTCAACTGGCCTTTATATGTGCTGGTGCTCGGATTCGCCGCGATAGGCTTTGTCATCGGCGCGCTTGTGGTCTGGATGAGCGACGGGAAGCTGCGCCGCGAGAAGCGTTTGCAGAAAAAACAGATCAAAACGCTTGAAACCGAGCTGAAGAAAACGCAAATTATTATGGACGCCAAAGAAAAGCCGGAGACCGCCCTTTTCCCGCCCGCGCTCACCCGACATTAACGCCAAGCCATTTAAAGACCCACGCCCATGACCAAGACCCCTTTGATTTACACCGCAATCGACACCGGTGATTTGGAGCGTGCCTGCACGCTCGCTCGCACGTTAGCGCCCTATACAGGCATCAAGCTGGGGCTGGAATTCTTCAACGCTTTCGGGCCGCAGGGGATTGAAAAAGTGCTTAAAGCCGCGCCAGATGCGCAACTGTTCATAGATCTGAAATTCCACGACATACCCAATACCGTTGCGGGCGCGGTGCGCTCCATCTGCACCCATTTCACCCCCGCATACCTGAATGTGCATGCCAGCGGCGGCCGCGCGATGATGGAGGCGGCGGCGGAAGCCTGCCAGAAAACATCAAACGGTAAAACCCGCCTTTTGGCCGTGACCATCCTGACCGCCTTGTCGGAGCAGGATTTAACGGAAATCGGCTATAAAGATGACGGCGCGCAAGAACGGGTCAAGGCCTTGGCGCTCCTCACCCAAGCTAGCGGCCTTGATGGCGTGGTGTGTTCCTCGCACGAGATTGGCGCGCTCCGCACCGCCTGCGGTGATAATTTCGCCCTAATGGTGCCCGGCATCCGCCCGGCAGGAAGCGACGCGGGCGACCAAAAACGTATCATGACGCCCGAGCAAGCACTACGCGAGGGCGCCACCCATCTGGTAATTGGCCGTCCGATCACGCAGGCAGATGACCCGGCGCAGGCTGCGCAGGATATTTTAAACACTCTTACCATCATATAAGGCAATTGTTTTGAGCATTCTCCATTACCAACCCACCCCGAATTTCAAAGATACAGGGCGCAATGTGCGCCACTATGTGAACGAGCATATGGATGCGTTCTGGGATATTTTTAAACCACTAATGCCCTATATCGCCATTTGCATTTTCCTAGACCTGGTGATCACCAAGCATTTCATGAGCATCAATCCAAAAACGGGTGAACCCTATAATTTTGTATTATTCGGCATGATTGCTAGTTATTTCCTATTATGCCTCTCTATTAGTTGGCATCGTGTCATTATTCACGGCCCTGATAATTATGTCGCCATGAACCCATTCAAGCCCTCCAAAAGGGAAATTGGTTTTATAGTTATGGCAATCAGCCTAACTATTGCCATCATAGCTTTTGGAGCCTTGGTCGGGTTAATTACGGGGCTTATATTGCCTTCTCTCATAGGTATTTCTTCACTTGCGGTTGGTGTTCTTGCAGCATATATGGGATGCCGCCTTAGTTTTTATTTTCCAGCTAAGGCTACTGGTAATGATATAACTTTAAAACAAGCCTTTGCATTAAGTGAGGGCTACGTCCTACGCCTTATTTTTGCACCCATATTTGCAATGTGGAAAATCCTGCTGATAACGCTGGCCTACCTTTTTGTCGGCTTTTTAGTTTTTACAACACTAGGGATAACTGCCGGAACACTTATACAATCTGGCCCAGGCGCAGTTGTTTTTAAATTTATATTCGCCGTACCCATTAATTTATATTTTGGCCCCCTAATCGCTATTTTTGGTGTGACGGTGCTTTCTAATTACTACCAACACGCCTTGCAAA
>CAXBAL010000265.1:0-3064 GCA_963973475.1 uncultured Micavibrio sp. | reverse complement strand
TTCAGCTCGTCCGCCATAGGTTTCAAGTCCTGCGGCGGAAAGCCTTCCAGCACCTTGCCGACAAATTTCGTGCCGCCGATTTCGCGGATTTCATCTTCGGAGCTTTCAGCCCCGGCCTTACGGCGCAGATCACCGATTTCTTTTTGCAGCTTCTTGTTGTCCTTGATGATGGCCTGTGGATCATCTTTAGGTGCGACATCGCCCTGCCCGCCCAGCGCGGCCAGCTCTTCACGCAGTTTCGTATTTTCTGCCATTAGACGCTCAATTTCAGCCTGTTGCGCAGCCTGCTGGCCTTTTTCATGCGCCTCAACGCGCGCACCTGTTACGGCCTCAACGCGGCGCACTCCCGCAGAGAGCGCGCCTTCGGAGATGATCTTGAATTTCTCGATCTCGCCCGTGGCTTTGACATGCGTCCCGCCGCAAAGCTCGACCGAATATTCCTTCTCGCCCTCGAAAAACGGGCTGTTGCCGCGGGAGCCCATAGCAACCACGCGCACTTCATCGTCATATTTCTCGCCGAACAGCGCCATCGCGCCAGTCTCGCGCGCCTCTTCAATGCCCATCACGCGCGTTTCCACAGGGGTATTGGCGGCAATCTCGGCATTCACTAACTCTTCAATTCGTCTCAAATCATCGGACGCTATCGCGCTCGGGTGGGAAATATCGAAACGGGTGCGATCCGCATCCTGCAGCGAGCCTTTCTGCGCGACATGATCGCCCAACGTGCGGCGCAGCGCCTCATGCAGCAAATGCGTCACCGAGTGGTTGGCCTGAATAGCCGCGCGGCGATCCTGATCGACATGCATCTGGATGGTCGCGCCCTTTTTCAAACTGCCCTTCTCGGCCTTGACGATATGCGCCCAGAGTTTGCCGAGCTTTTTCTTGGTGTCGGTCAAGTTCAACACTGTCTCGCCGGAAACGAAACGGCCAGTATCCCCGACCTGACCACCGCTTTCCGCGTAGAACGGGCTTTGGTTGGTGATGATTATTCCCTGTTCGCCCTCGTTCAAATGATCGACCAGCGCATCATCTTTGATAATCGCCAGCACCTTACCTTCGGCGCTTTGCTTGTCGTAGCCGAGGAATTCTGTCGGGCCGACTTCTTCCAACAGGTCAAACCAGATTTTCTCATTCACGCTATCTCCGCTGCCTGCCCAGGCGGCGCGGGCGGCGGCTTTTTGCTCGTTCATGGCGGAATTAAAAGCGTCGGTATCGACCTCCATGCCTTGCGCGCGCAGGGCGTCTTGGGTCAGATCGAGCGGGAAACCGAACGTATCGTAAAGCTTGAAGGCCACATCGCCGGGGAATTTTGATCCGCTGGCAACCTTGCTTGATTCTTCTTCCAGCATTTTCAAACCGCGATCCAGCGTCTTTTTGAAACGGAGCTCCTCGGTTTCCAAGGTTTGTGCGATCATGCTTTGTGCGCGTTTCAGCTCGGGATACGCCTCGCCCATCGAGCCAATCAAATTCGGCAGCAATTTAAACAGCAGCGGGTCTTGAGCGCCCAGCAAATGCGCATGGCGCATACCGCGGCGCATAATCCGGCGCAGCACATAGCCGCGCCCTTCATTAGACGGCATTACGCCATCGGCCAACAAAAACGCACTGCATCGTATATGGTCGGCAATCACGCGGTGCGAGGCGCTCATATCCCCATCCGGCGATACACCTGTCAAATCGGCCACCTGTTCGATCAGGCTGCGCATAATATCTATGGCGTAGTTATCATGCGTGCCCATCAGGGTCGCGGTAATACGCTCCAGCCCCATGCCTGTATCGACACTCTGGGCGGGCAGATCAATGCGGGTGTCTTCGTCAATTTGCTCGTATTGCATGAAAACATTGTTCCAGATTTCGATGAAACGGTCGCCGTCTTCCTCGGGTGAGCCGGGCGGACCGCCCCAGATGTGTTCGCCGTGATCATAGAAAATCTCGGTACAGGGGCCGCACGGACCGGTATCGCCCATACGCCAGAAATTATCATCGGTCGGGATGCGGATAATCTTGTGATCATCAAAGCCTGTGACTTTCTTCCAGATGGCGGCAGCCTCTTCATCACTGCTATGAACGGTCACGCAAAGTTTATCAGGCGAGAGGCCGAAATTTTTTGTGACCAATTCCCACGCAAAGGCAATAGCATCGTCCTTAAAATAATCGCCAAAGGAGAAATTACCCAGCATTTCGAAAAACGTATGGTGACGCGCCGTATAGCCGACATTCTCTAAATCGTTATGCTTCCCGCCAGCGCGCACGCATTTTTGCGAGGTGGTCGCGCGGTTATAGGGGCGCTTGTCTTTACCCGTGAAGACGTCCTTAAACTGGTTCATCCCCGCATTGGTAAACATTAAAGTCGGGTCGTTATGCGGCACGAGCGAGCTGGATTCCACCACTTGGTGCCCGTTCTTTTCGAAAAAGCCGAGAAATTCATTTCTTATATCATTGACCGTCTTCATAATCTGCGCTCTATTCTTTATATAGTTATTTGCTTTAAAAATATGACATTTTTAAAGCAAGCCCTCAAATGCCGGGCATGCTTTCGGGCTTTCGCCCGCCTCGCACTTGCTCGGTACAATTTATAATAAGAAATAAGATATTCTTATTACAAATCACTGTAGTTATTTATAAGGGGTATTTATGCAGGAATTTACACAACTTGCAAGCCAGCTCGCCGATGCAGCAGGTGAAATTATCAAAAAATATTACCGCCAGCCGTTTGATATCGTGCAAAAGGGCGATAATAGCCCCGTGACCATTGCCGATCGAGAGGTCGAGCTGCGCCTGCGCGAAATTCTGGAAGCCGCGCGCCCGGATGATGGCATTTACGGTGAGGAATTCGGCATTAAAGAAAGCCAGAACGGCCTGAGCTGGGTGATTGATCCGATTGACGGAACAAAGTCCTTTATGATTGGCCGTCCGACTTTCGGCACGCTGATTGCGCTCTGCGAAGATGACGTGCCCAAGCTCGGCGTGATTGATCAAGCTATTAGCGGTGAGCGCTGGGTCGGCGCTTCCGGTCAGGCGACAACGCTGAACGGCAAGGCAGTGAAAACCCGCCTTGCCGTTC
>CAXBAL010000264.1:0-3086 GCA_963973475.1 uncultured Micavibrio sp. | reverse complement strand
GTCAGGATCGCCGCGAAGAGGTCATTCGCTATGTGCAGGAAAAATATGGACGTGACCGCGTGGCGCAAATCATCACCTTCGGGAAGTTGCAAGCCCGCGCGGTGGTGCGAGATGTTGGCCGCGTTTTACAAATGCCCTACGGCGTGGTTGATCGCATTGCCAAGATGATCCCGAACAATCCGGCCAATCCGATGACACTGGAAGAAGCGCTGGAGGCCGACCCCGACCTGCGCCTCATGCGTAAATCCGATGAGACGAATGATAAGCTCATCACAATTGCGCTCCAGTTAGAGGGTTTGTATCGCCACGCCTCGACCCACGCGGCGGGGGTAGTGATTGGTGATAGGCCACTGGACGAGCTTGTCCCGCTCTACCGCGATCCGCGATCAGACATGCCCGTGACGCAATTCAACATGAAATATGTCGAACAAGCCGGATTGGTGAAATTCGACTTTCTGGGCCTAAAAACCATGACGGTCATTCAAAAGGCTGTTGAGCTGGTGGAAAAATCGAAGGGCGAGAAAATAGACATCCTGAAAGTACCCATTGATAACAAAGCCGCCTATGATCTGATCGCCAGCGGAAATACGGTCGGCGTGTTCCAGCTGGAATCTGCGGGGATGCGCGACGCCCTTCGTAAAACAAAACCGAACTGTTTTGAAGATATCATCGCTCTTGTCTCGCTCTACCGCCCCGGCCCGATGGACAATATCCCTCTCTATGCGCGGCGTAAAGACGGCATCGAAGAGCCAGACTATATGCATCCAATATTGGAGCCATACCTGACCGAAACCTACGGCATTATGATCTATCAGGAACAGGTTATGCAGGCCGCCCAAGCCTTGGCAGGCTACACACTAGGCGGAGCGGATTTACTCCGCCGAGCAATGGGTAAGAAAATTCAGGCCGAGATGGATTCTCAGCGCGAAATGTTCATGAACGGCGCTAAAGAACACCATGACGTGCCCAAGGAAAAATCATCCGAGATTTTCGACCAGATCGCAAAATTCGCTGGCTATGGCTTCAACAAATCCCACGCCGCCGCCTATGCCCTCATTGCGTATTGGACAGCGTGGCTGAAGGCCAATCACCCGATCGAATTTATGGCCGCCTCAATGACGCTAGACCTTGGCAATACCGACAAACTCGCCATTTTCAAGCAGGATATGGACAAAAACGAGTGGGAGCTGCGTACACCCGATATCAACAAATCTTTCTCCGATTTTCAGGTCGAGGAGGGCAGCGTTCGCTATGCCTTGGGCGCACTTAAAGGGGTGGGGGAGGCCGCGATGAGCAATATAGTGACCGAGCGCACACAAAGCGGCACCTTCAAATCCCTAGATGATTTCGTCTCCCGCCTCGACCCAAAGAACATGAACCGTCGCCAGTTCGAACAAATGGTCTGCGCGGGCGTCTTCGACAGCATGAACGAAAACCGCGCCCAGATGAGTGCAGGTGCCGAAATCATTCTCCGCCAAGCCCAAGCTCTGGAAGAAGAGCGCCAGAGCGGCCAAGTCAGCCTGTTCGGCGGGCCGGATGATGATGGTGGGGCAGGGGGGCTGGGCCTGCCCGATCTCCCCCAAGTCAAACCATGGGATCAACTAGAAAAACTGGCCAAAGAATTCTCCGCAGTCGGCTTTTACCTCTCCGCCCACCCGCTGGATGGCAAGTTGGAGCAATTCGAAAAACTCGGCGTTATGACCTTTATCGAGCTGGAAGAGCGCCTTGTGCAAATGTCGGCGATCCGTACCCAATTGGCCGGTGTTTTGCTCAAAAAACAGGAAAAGGTATCACAGAAAGGCAGCAAATACGCCTTCCTGCAGCTCTCCGACCCCAGCGGCGTGTATGAAGTCATGATCTTCTCCGAAACCCTCGCCATCAGCCGTGATTTGCTAATTCCGGGCGAAATGTTACTTCTTAATATTGATGCAGAGGTTAAAGACGACCAGACGCGCATGCTTTCACACGGTATACAATTATTAGAAACGGCGCTGGAAGGCAAAATTCAAGAGATTAAAATTACCATGAACAAACCTGGCGGCCTCAAAAAGCTCAAGGAATTCATGGATATAGAGGGGGCAGGGCGCGCCCGTATCTCTCTTTATATGCAACTTGAGACTGGACAGCAGATACACATGCGTATGCCAGGCCGCTGGAGCCTTAGCGCCCAAGCGCGCAATATCATCGCCGCCGAGCCGGGCGTAGTGAATATTGCAGAGGCCTAAATTTTTTTTCAAAATAGCCGTAATCTTAACTTTATCCTTGCAAAGCTGCGCTATTCTGGTATATCACTCCAGCAAGTAAAACTTTAACTTCACATGCGGGTTTCCAAACCGGTGTTTGGCAATAAAGCCAGACCAAAGCTCGCAGAGGTAACAACCGGATTAGAAAAGGAACTAAAAACTATGGCACTACCATCATTTACAATGCGTCAACTTCTTGAAGCTGGCGTTCACTTCGGTCACCACACACATCGCTGGAATCCTAAGATGCGTCCGTTTATTTTCGGCGTACGTAATAATGTTCACATTCTGGACTTACAACAAACAACACCAATGCTGGAAACTGCTGTAAAGGCAATGCGCGATATCGTGGCCAATGGCGGCCGTGTTCTCTTTGTGGGAACAAAGCGTCAGGCACAAGCCAAAATTAAAGAATCTGCGAAACGCTCAGGTCAGTATTTCGTGAACCACCGCTGGCTCGGCGGTATGATGACCAACTGGAAAACAATGTCAAAATCTATCGCCCGTTTGCGCGAGCTGGATATTCTTTTGGCAGATCCAGGTCAAATGAGCACACGTACGAAGAAAGAAATTCTTATGCTGACGCGTGAACGCGATAAGCTGGAACTTTCCATCGGCGGTATCAAAGACATGGGCGGCCAACCTGATGCATTATTCGTAATTGATACAAGCAATGAAGACATTGCGATCAAAGAAGCGAATAAGCTTGGAATTCCTGTTTTTGCAATTGTTGATTCTAATGGTAATCCTGATGGCGTTGATTATGTCATTCCCGGTAATGATGATGCACTTCGCGCGATTGATCTTTACTGCGACCTATTTGCTGACGCTATTCTTGATGGT
>CAXBAL010000263.1:0-3089 GCA_963973475.1 uncultured Micavibrio sp. | reverse complement strand
TGCTTCCCTATCCAAACGCCCGATGCAGCGCGTGATTACCCCGCTGGAGATGATGGGCGCTAACTTTGAATCCCGCGAGGGAGGCCGCCTGCCGCTCACCGTAACCGGCGCGGACGATGCCCTGAATATCGAATACAGACTGCCTGTGGCCAGCGCGCAAGTAAAATCAGCTATCTTGCTGGCGGGCTTAAACGCAGCGGGACGTACCACCGTCATCGAAGAAAAACCAACGCGCGACCATACCGAAAATATGCTCAAACATTTCGGCGTGAACGTTGTGACCGAGGAATTGGATGATGGCGCACTCGCCGTAAGCGTGATTGGCCATCAAGAACTTCAACCATGCGCCGTGGATGTGCCGGGCGACCCCAGCTCCGCCGCCTTCCCCGCCGTCGCCGCCGCCATTACCGAAGGCTCCAGCATTCACCTTTCCGGCATCGGCATGAACCCGCGCCGCACGGGCATTTTCGATTGCCTGCGCGAGATGGGCGCGGACATTACCTTTAAGCACGAGCGCATTGAAGGCGGCGAAAAAGTTGCCGATATTTTCATTAAGGGCACAGGCAAGCTTAAAGGCATTACCGTGCCGGAGACTCGCGTGCCCTCCATGATTGATGAATTCCCCGTCTTTGCCATGGCCGCTTCCTGCGCCGAGGGCACCACCGTTATGACGGGCTTGGAAGAGCTGCGCGTGAAAGAAAGCGACCGCTTGCTGATGGTCGCCAACGGCCTAAAAGCCTGCGGCGTTAATCTGGAGATGGGCGAGGACAGCCTGACCATTCACGGCACCGGCAAAGCCCCCAAAGGCGGCGCGTTAATCGAAACCGCGCTGGATCACCGCATTGCCATGGCGTTTCTTGTGCTGGGCGGCGTAACTGACGAGGCCGTACAAATTGATGATGCCGCCCCCATTCGCACAAGCTTTCCGAATTTCGTGGACTTGATGAATAATCTGGGTTGTATGATTGAAAATGCGAATCTCACCACAACACTGAAAATGGCGTAGAAATATGATAATAGCTATCGACGGTCCCGCCGCATCAGGAAAAGGAACGCTCGCGCGCAAACTGGCGCAGCATTTGAATTATCCGTATATGGATACGGGCAAGCTCTACCGCGCCACCGCGTTCGAACTGCTGGATGAGGGTTTGAGCACAAAAGATAAAAAAGATGCTATCCGCGCTGCCAAGACCCTTTCTCAGAAAATCAAAAACTATGGCGTGGAAAAAGTCCTGAACAATACCACGCTGAAAGAAGACCGTATCGGGACCGCCGCCTCGCAAGTGGCCGCCATTCCCGAAGTACGCGCCGCGCTGTTGGATATTCAGAAAAATTTCGCGGGCAGCCCCGATGTCATTGTCAACGGCGCCATTTTGGATGGCCGCGATGTCGGCACGGTGATTTGCCCTAATGCCGATGTAAAGCTGTTTATCACAGCCGAATTGGGCGTACGCGCAGAAAGACGTCTAAAAGAGTTGCAATCCAAAGGGTTATCGGTTACATATAGCACCGTTTTGGAAGATATGCGTGCGCGTGATGCCCGTGATGCCCATACATTAAATGCCCATGAGGCCGAAGGATACAGTACCAACATAGTTGATACGACCCTGATGACCCCTGATGAAGCGTTTGATGCCGCCTTGAAAATCATCAAGGCAAAGGGCGCCTAAAGGTATCGCGTTCATAGCGATAGTATCGGAAAAAACATGCATTTGCTGCTCATGATAAGGCTCTATCCTTGCGATAAATCCAAAAGCCCCATGACAAACGAAGCATAGCTTCGAAAATGCGTTACTACCTCAGAAAGGAAATTAAATACCATGGCACATATTGCTGCTAATCTTAAAGATTTGAATGAATCTCCGGATTTCGCTGACCTGCTTAGCGAATCCCTAAAGGGCCAAGACTCGTTTGTCGGCTCCGTTGTAAATGGTACTGTTGTTGCCGTTGACGGCGATTTTGTACTCGTAGATGTCGGCCTTAAATCAGAAGGCCGTATTCCCCTCCACGAATTCTCCAAGCCAGGAGAAGACCCGGAAATCAAAGCTGGAGACGTTGTCGAAGTTTTCGTCGAACGTATGGAAAACCGTGATGGTGAATCCGTTCTCTCCCGCGAGAAAGCCCGCCGCGAAGAAGCGTGGGTTGAGCTCGAAAAATCACACGAAAAAGAAGAGCGCGTTACCGGCGTTATCTTTGGTCGTGTCAAAGGCGGTTTCACCGTTGATCTTGGCGGAGCCGTTGCGTTCTTGCCAGGCTCACAGGTTGATATTCGTCCGGTTCGTGATGTATCCCCGCTTATGGGTACGCCGCAGCCATTCCACATTCTGAAAATGGACCGCGCCCGCGGAAACATCGTTGTTTCCCGCCGTGCCGTTCTCGAAGAATCACGCGAAGAAGCCAGATCAGACATTCTGGACAACATCACCGAGGGTCAAATCCTCAACGGTGTGGTCAAGAACATCACAGATTACGGTGCCTTCGTTGATCTTGGCGGTGTGGATGGTCTTCTGCACGTCACAGACATTTCGTGGAAACGCGTTAATCACCCATCCGAAGTATTGCAGGTTGGCCAGAGCATCGAAGTTCAGGTTATTCGTTATAATGAAGAAAACCAGCGTATTTCCCTTGGTATGAAACAGCTGGAAAGCGATCCTTGGGACAGTGTTTCCGAGAAATTCCAGGTTGGTGATAAATTCACCGGCCGCATCACAAACATTGCCGATTACGGCGCGTTTGTTGAGTTGGAAGATGGCGTTGAAGGTCTGGTTCACGTTTCTGAAATGTCATGGACAAAGAAAAACGTACCACCAAGCAAGATCGTTTCTACCTCTCAGGAAGTGGAAGTCATGGTTTTGGATATCGACAAAGAAAAACGCCGTATCTCCCTTGGCCTGAAACAGTGTCAGGAAAACCCATGGACAGCCTACGCCGCCGCGCATAAAGCCGGTGAAACCGTTGAAGGTGAAGTACGTAACATCACCGAATTCGGCTTGTTCGTTGGCGTCAATGACGATCTTGACGGTATGGTTCACCTTTCCGACATCTCTTGGGAAGACCAGAGCGAAGACGCGCTGAAAGCCTTTAATAAA
>CAXBAL010000262.1:0-3092 GCA_963973475.1 uncultured Micavibrio sp. | reverse complement strand
CCATACAACCGGCAATTTTACCGACTTTGGTAATATTGAACACCTGAAGAACCTTGGCCTGACCAATATATTCTTCGCGCATCGTTGGAGTGAGCATACCGCTCAGGATAGATTTGGCATCGTCAATGACATCATAGATCACGTTGTAATAGCGTATTTCAACACCATCACGGGTTGCCAAATCACGGGCCTGCGCACCGGCGCGGACATTAAAGCCGATAATGATAGCGCCCGAGGCTTTCGCCAGCGTAACATCGGATTCGGTAATACCGCCAACACCGGAGTGCAAAACATGCACGGCAATGTCGGAGTTTTCTTCAACCATTTTTGCCAAAGAGCCTGCAATCGCCTCCACAGAGCCATGAACATCGGCCTTGATAATCACAGGAAGTTTCGTCACTTCCACCATGTCACGCTGCATGACAAGGTCTTCGATCGTTGTGCGGTTTTTAACATTCATCGCTGCAATCGCTTCGCGCTTCTTACGCTGGCGATATTCACTGATCTCTCTCGCGCGGCTTTCATCACCAACCACGACAAGATTATCTCCTGCCTCGGGCGAGGCATTCAAACCGATAACTTCAACTGGAAGACCCGGTACGGCGGCATCAATATTTTGACCGCGGTCATTAACAAGGGCTTTCACTTTACCCATCTCGGAACCGGCAACAAAGACATCACCAATTTTAAGTGTACCGTTCTGAATAAGCGCCGTAACGACAGATCCGCGTCCGCGCTCCAGTTTGGATTCAACCACATAGCCTTGTGCCGAGCGGTTTGGATTGGCCTTAAGCTCTAGAATTTCAGCCTGAATAAGAATGGCTTCTTCCAGCTTGTCCAGATTGAGTTTCTGCTTGGCGGAGATCTCGATACATTGAGTCTCCCCGCTCAATTCCTCAACCACGACTTCGTATTGCAGAAGGTCTGTCTTGATTTTCTTGGCATTGGAGTCCGGCTTGTCGATTTTGTTGATCGCAATAATGATCGGAACATTGGCCGCTTTTGCGTGATTAATCGCCTCAATGGTTTGCGGCATGATCATATCATCGGCGGCAATAACAATCACAACGATATCGGTTACATTGGCACCGCGGGCGCGCATTTGCGTGAAAGCAGCGTGGCCCGGCGTATCAAGGAAGGTGATCTTGTCGCCGGATTGCATAGTTACCTGATAGGCACCGATATGCTGGGTAATTCCGCCAGCCTCGCCAGCCGCCACATCGGTAGAGCGCAGCGCATCCAGCAAGGATGTCTTACCGTGGTCAACGTGACCCATAATAGTTACAACAGGCGGGCGATTGATTAGGTCTTCTTCTGTATCAACCTCGCCCTCCATACCAATTTCGATATCGGCATCGGTAACGCGTTTAACCTTATGACCGAACTCATCAATAATCAGTTCAGCCGTGTCGGCATCTATAGTCTGGTTGATTGTGGCCATAACGCCAAGCTTCATCAATGCCTTTACGACATCGCCGCCTGGCTCGGCCATACGGTTGGCCAATTCCTGAACTGTAATTGTTTCGGGAAGGGTCACTTCGCGTACAACCTTCTTTGTCTCCATCGGGCCGTTCTTGGCGGCCATACGGGCTTTTTCACGTGCGCGTTTTTGTGCCGCCAGTGAGGGGCCGCGATCACGTTCAAAATCATTGTTAATGGCTTGTGTAACCGTAATGCGGTTACGGCGGCGATCATCAGCCGTGCGCGGCTTAGGCGGGGCTTTTGCCTCTGCCTTTTTCAATTTGTCGCGGTAGCTTTCGGAATTAATATCCTCGCCGCTGTCATTAAAGACGCGTTCTTTACGCACACCGACAGGCGGTGTGACGGCAGCGCGTGCAGCAGCGGCCTTAGCACGCTCGTCTTCTTCGATGCGCTGAAGCTCTTCCAATTCCTTCTTTCGAAGATCATCTTTGCTCACTTCTTTAGGAGCTTCTTCTTTTTTCTCTATGGTTGTGGCTTGGCGTTTTGGCAAAGAACTTTTACGCTCGCCTTCTTCCATAGATTTTTGCAAAGCTTCAATTCGGGCTTGTCGTTCGGCATTGGTCAGGCTGGTAAGGTCATCGGAACCCCCAGTGGTCGTGCCGGTGCTGTCCTGTTGCTGTGTCTGTGGTGATGGCGCAGCGCGTTTGGAGCGGCGCACCTCAACAGCAATACCGCCGCGTCCGGAAGTAGGCCCTTTTGGCGCAGTTGACGCGCCACCTTTGAGGCTGAGCGTACCGCCCAAGCTTAGAGTCTTTTTACCGGACTCTTCTTTCTTGTCTTCGTTCTTATCGTCTGTCGTGTCTTTGTTTTTTGCTTCAGTCATACCTTTATCCATTCGTGCCCTAGTATATACACTAGTTACGCTTTGTCGTAAAATCCTCTTTTGAAATTAATATGTGCAGGCTCACACCGAAAGTCCAGTGTAAGCGCTCTTGTGGAATCAGAGAAAAAGAATAAAGAATGATATAGACCGCGCATTGCAAGAGCCAAGCCCTGCAATGCATTGATTATAAAGTGATATCCTTTATTGATACGGTCCAAAGTTTACTTTTCCTCTTGGCGTGGCAGAACAACATTGTTCTACGATGCCGCTTCTTGTTTAGGTTGATCGGTGCCTTCGGCATCGGCGGCATCATTTGCGGCGTCGTCATCGGCAAACCAATGGGCACGGGCTTCCATAATCACTTCGTTGGCTTCTTTTACCGTCAAATGACCATCGCCCAGCATTTCTACCAGCTCGTCACCAGCCAAATCGGCAAGATCGTCACGGGTTTTAATGCCTTGCTCGCCCAATTTCAAAATCTGGTCAGGGTTCAGGCCTTCGAAAGTCACAAGGTCTTCCTGCAAACCAAGCTCTTCTTGCTTTTCGCTAAGCTCGGCTTGTTTGGCATCCAGATAGGTTTTTGCGCGGTTCTGAAGCTCGATTGAAATTTCTTCCTCGAAACCTTCGATGTAGTTCAATTCCTCAATAGGTGTTTCTGCGATCTCTTCGATTTTAGTGAAGCCTTCGGCCACCAGAAGATGGGCGATAACTTCATCAACATCCAGAGCAGAGATAAACAGGGTCGAGCGGGTTTTGAATTCTTCCGCGCGGCGCTCTGATTCTTCGG
>CAXBAL010000261.1:0-3100 GCA_963973475.1 uncultured Micavibrio sp. | reverse complement strand
TGCAAATGTTGGTGGAGCATGGAAGCCCTATATTTATATTGGACGAGAATAGTGAAAATTATATTGGGGCAATGGATGAAACGACTGCTATTGCTGAATTGGAGCGTATGCAAGATGAACCGGGAGGAATGGAATCATATGGTTAAGGGCTTAAATATACTGAATTATAAACGTTATATCGTTTTATTTGTGCTCGGCGCGCTATGCCTCGCGTTTGCGGTAAATACGATGCAGGTTTCCGCGCAAGATGACGCAATGGAAATGTTTTCGGAAGAAGCGGCGCCTGAAGAAGTTGAAGGTGAGGGGGCACAAAATCCCGTTCCCGAAGATCGCAATTTTGGCGGCGGTTTCGAGCGTGATCTCTTAATTAAGACCCGGGATGGTCGTCACTATAATTTTGATATTGAATTGGCTCTGACACCTCGCGAGCAGCAGCAAGGGTTAATGTTCCGCGAAGAAATGGCCGAAATGCACGGTATGTTGTTTGTTTTTGGCTCTGAATATGTGCGTTCATTCTGGATGAAAGATACGCTGATCCCACTAGATATTATCTTTGTCGAAAAAACGGGCCGTATTCAGCACATTCATTCCATGGCCAAGCCGCTTGATGAAAGCCTGATTACTTCTGGTGAGCCATCTTATGCGGTTTTGGAAATTAATGGCGGCATGGCAGACAAGCTGGAACTTGATGCGGGGGATTATATCTTCCATGAGGCATTCCGAAATACCAATTTGGAGTAATATTTTTAACGAAAAATACTTGCGGAATGTGGATGCGGTGTGTATATGTATTTTCCTGTGAGTTCGGAGTGTAGCGCAGCCTGGTAGCGCAACTGCTTTGGGAGCAGTGGGTCGGGAGTTCGAATCTCTCCACTCCGACCATCACAGAAATCTTAAGCCCCTCCACATTACTGTAAGTAAAGAAAATAGCTGGAGCCGGTGCCCGATGGGACCCACCCAAATTGATAGTGATGACGTATGGGGCGCGCTGGCCGAATTGGCTCAAGCGGGGGATAAGCTTGCATATGCCCAGCTGCTTCGAGAAATATCCGCATTTATTAAAAACTATCTGATAACGCGCGTGGCTAACCCCGATTGGGCAGATGATATTACGCAAGAGGTTTTGCTCTCAGTTCATAAATCATTGGGGAGCTATAGCCCGGAGCGCGCTTTTAAACCATGGCTTATGGCGATAGTCGGCTTTAGAAAAGCAGACTATTTGAGAGCGCACTACGCTAAACGCGGAAATATGCAGGTCGAGCTTAATGAAATTACCTTAAAAGGGCAGGGTGTAACCATTTCAGGCCATGCAGGCGAATTAAAGGACATAGAGGCGCATTTGAACAAATTAAACGGTAAACAGCGTACGATATTTGAAAAGATGCGCCTATATGGCTACACAGCGCAAGAAGTTGCGGATGAATTGGGTATGAGTGTGTCAGCGGTAAAAGTATCCGTGCATCGCTCACAAAAAAAATTACAAGAAGAATGATATTTTACCAATGAGTAACGACACCAATATAGAAAGCATGATCGAGAGTTTGAGCGGGGATTTAAAGCCGCTAAAACCTACTCACCATCCGGCCTGGCGCGCGATTGGCTGGGCAGGGCTTGTAATTGCGTATGTAACTGTCGTGCTGCTTATTGTCGGCGTGCGTCATGATTTGGCAGAGCGTTTAACTGATCCGCATTTTGTCTATGAAATCATGACTGTTGCCATGATTGGTTTCGCGGCGGCATGCGCCTCTATTTGGCTTCGTATACCGGATGTGCGCGGCAATGGCTGGATCGTGGCTGTGCCCACGGCATTGGCTGCCAACTTCCTGCTTTGGATGGTGACGATGGGGGCTGAGGATCTCTCGCATTTGGATCACACACATTGGAACCACTGTTTCGCAGAAGGCCTGTTTATGGCCGGCATCCCCGCGATCGTGATTGCGGTGATTTCCATGCGCGGCAATACCACGCAGCCTTATAAAATGGCGGCCATGAATACTATTGCGGGTGCGTCTGTGGCTTCAATCGGGCTACGCTTTTCTTGCGGAATTGATTCTATGGATCATGCCATTCTCTATCACGTCTTACCTTTTGTCGTTGTTGGTGCCATGCTTGGTGTCTTTGCCAGAAAAATTTATCGCTGGTAGCTGCTATTTACGCTTGGAATGATAATATTTTTACCGTAGTTTAAGACAAAACAAGGCACAATAAATTCATGATCAAAGCAAAAATTCATAAACCCTCTAAATCAGCCATGCAATCAGGCCGCGGTAAAACCGAGCAGTGGTTGTTAGAATACGAACGCCAAGCCCCGCTCGGCCCGGAGGCTCTTATGGGTTGGACTGCTTCAGGCGATACCTTTAATCAGGTGCGTTTAAAATTCGACACCTTAGAGCAAGCCGTTGCGCGTGCCAAGAAAGAGGGTTTTGAATATACAATTGTTCAGCCGCATGAGCGCCGCATTAAGCCGCGTAATTACACTGATAATTTCGTTTATCGGGAAGTTGTCGATAAATAGCCCTGTAACTTAAGTCTTGATCTTATCGGCCTATTTCGGGCATATAGATTACCTAGACCTGATTTTTGGTCCCGTAGCTCAATTGGATAGAGCAACGCACTTCTAATGCGTAGGTTGCAGGTTCGAGTCCTGCCGGGATCGCCAGTCTTTTCTCATTTATATATTTGCTAAATCCGTGCTTCAGATAAAAAAAGGTCCGGAGGACCTTTTGGTAACTCCGGACAAACGGCGGTAATAGAGGGTGTGTACATTCTTTATATGTGATGCCGTTTTTGATTGCAAGAAAAAAGTGCTGCATTTGTATAAAATTTTACCAAAAGCGAAACTAACCAAATAAAACAAGTAATGGTTTCCAAAATAGCGAATATTAATTTTTATCAATAGTAAAAATGAATAATTTAACAATTGAAATAATTGTATTTTATTGTGGTGTTATATAAAGCGGCGTAATTTTTACTTTGCAATATGAAATTCTGAGGTGCGTTGCTGAGTTGTCGCTCTGCTAAAGGAATAAAATAACCGATTGCGCAAAAAAAAGGTCCGGAGGACCTTTTGGTAACTCCGGACAAACGGCGGTAATAGAGG
>CAXBAL010000260.1:0-3104 GCA_963973475.1 uncultured Micavibrio sp. | reverse complement strand
TGTTCCAAAGATGCTCCATCGTCATGATGCCGCCGCGGTGCAGGCGGCGTTCCATATTGGCGCCGATACCGGGAATGTCGGTGAGCTTTAAATCCAGCAAGCGCCCCGGCAAATCTTCGGGTTTGAGAATGACCAGCCCGTCGGGTTTTTCCATGTCGGTGGCGATTTTGCCGAGCAAGGTATTGGGGCCGATGCCGATGGAGCAACTGATGGCGGGGCCGATATTGTCCCAGATGCCGCGCTTGATGCGCATAGCAACCTCGCGCGCGCTTTTCTCGTTGCGCTTGGCGGGGGGCAGGCGGCTGTCGAATTCGTCAATCGACCAGATTTTGTTGATGGGGGTGTATTTGACGACTTCTTCAATGATGCGGTTGTGATAACGCGTATAGATGTCATGGCGCGCCTGCACGCAGATCAGGCCGGGGCACATGCGCTTGGCATCGCGGATGATGGTGCCGGTTTTTATGCCATACGCTTTGGCCTCGTAAGAGGCAGCGATGGCGCAGGTATGAGGGGTGTCCATTGGCACAACGGCGATAGGTTTGCCGCGCAGGGACGGGTTTTCCTGTTGTTCAACGCTGGCGAAATAGCTGTTCAAATCAAGGAACAGCCATTTGAGATCGTGGATTTTTTCCATGCTCTGGCTCTTGGTGGTGACGGTGATGTGATAATAGATTTATCCTATCACAAAATCAGAACAAAGCAAGAACATTTTATCGGGGAAAAGCGATTAGTCTTCGATTACCGGATTAATACCGCTATCGACCAGTTTGATGACGCGGTCCGCGTAGACGGTTTTGTTTTGATAATAGCGCATATCGAAATTGCCGCGAATATTTACGCGGTCACCGGGAGCCACAAAATACGTGCCTTCCGTGAGGCGTAGGGGGGGATCCAGATCCTTGGCATCAATCGAAAATTCATCCCCCGCAGAGGTGATGATCGAAAATTGGGCGGGTTTTACATCTGTCACGGTTCCTGTGACGGTGATGTAGGCTCCGTCCTCAAGGGGGACGCCGCTGCTCGTGTAATCGGATACGGTGGCGTTTTCTGTATCAGTAAAATAATAGGTCGAGTTTTGATGGAGATGCATATTGTAGGCTTCGATTTCACGCCCTTCGAATAAATCATCGTCAATAAAGCCATCAATCGTCACTTTTTGACCTGTTTTGAGGTAGTCGGTCGCATTGTCAGTCCAGTTAAAGCGGTCAAGTTCGACTGTAATCGAGGAATTGGGGCCGTAGTTCAAATCGAATTCATCATCGCGTATCTCACCGATTGTTCCATTGATCACAATCGGCGATTGGTCGGCAAGGTCCGAAACTTTTGTTGTCATTGCAACCCCCGGATCGGCACCTTCATCGGCCAGTGTCGGCATGCGCTCTTGTTGCGCTTGTGCGGGTGAGGACGCTGGCAGGCCACTTAAGGCAACCAATGCTGTAAAGGCTAAAAGGACGGTGTTTTTTGTTGAGTGCGTAAATTTTATCATAACAATCAAACATATAAGATGCATGAGAGTTCCATTCTTATTAGGAAGAAAAGGAAATATTAATCAACTTGCGGTAAAACTGATTAAGAGGTTCAATAGTAGTGATGATGAATCATTAAAAGCAGACGGATTAAAAAAACGCATGGCAGATCAACAAGGTATACCCGAGAGCCGTTTTAATATGTGGCGCGCAGTCTTTGCCATGGCCCATGTGGATGGTCATGTGACACAAGAAGAAGTGGATTTTGCCGACCAGTATCTTTCCAATGCCCCGTTTAATTCCGCGCAAAAGGAAATCCTGCGCAGAGATTTGCAAGAGCCGCAAAATGTGGGTGACTTGCTCAGCCGTGTTACCGAATTATCCGACCAGACCGATTTTTTCCAGTTCTCACATATGCTGGCGTGGAAAGACGGGGATTATTCAACGCCCGAACAAGATTTAATGGAGCGTTTGAACGGCCAGCAAATGCAAAAAATTGACCCTGGCGCGCTCAAGAGGAAAATGCAGGCCGCCCGCAAGGCCGCCGTATTGCGCCGTGCGATCGAGGATGAGGGATTTATCAATCAGGCCAGTGATGTATCAGGCTTTGCCAATGTGATCCGCTTTGTCGTGCCGTGGATGGAAATGCGCGAATTTGAAGCGCCCGATAGCGAGATGTTCAAACTTTGGCGCGCTGTGTTCTCACTGGTGCATGCCGACGATGAACTGGCCGATGAGGAGCGCGGCTATATTGAAGGGATGATGGATGTGTTTCATTTCTCGGACGCGCAACAAGAGATTGTAAAGAAGGATTTGGCCGAGCCGCCCGATACGATTGCGCTGTTTTCCGCCCTGAAAAACCAGCGCCACCGGAAACAATTCTTTGTGATGGCGCGCACGATTATTTGGTGTGACGGTATATTTCATGACAAAGAGCATGAGATGATCGAGGCTATCAAAATGCATTTGGGTAGAGAGACAGGTGAGTATGAAGCCGAGCTGCGCTGGATTGAGCGTAAACCGGACGCGCAGCCGGACCATGAGTGGGAGACCGATGAAGAGGCCATGATGAAGCATATGGTTCGCCAGATGCTGGATTTTTATAAAGATATTTTCAAGGAGAAAGCAGCATGAGTAAAACAATAACCGAGAGCCAGTTTTACATGTGGCGCACTTTATTTGCGATTTCGCATGCGGATAACGTTGTTAGCGATGAAGAAATCCGGTTTATGACCGAGGCGCTGGAGGATTTGCCCTTTAACGAAGAACAGAAAGAAGTTCTGCGTGACGATATTGTTAATCAACAAGATATTGTCGAAATGTTCGGGAAAATTTCCAACAACCGCGATCAGGCGGCGTTCTTTAAGTTTGCCCGCGAATTGGTCTGGATTGATGGTGATTACGGCAAGGAAGAGCAGGAGGTTATGCTAAAGCTGAAGCGCCTTCACATTGAAAATGTCGATGTTGATGATTTGATCGGAAATATGGGGCTGCAGTTGGAGAGCGATGACGATGATCGCAATTTTTCCGGCAGTGGTTCATCGTCCGGCGAGAGTGGGAGAAATGTTAAAAACATTGTCTATTCATTCCGCGAGCGCTTTTTGAAAGATAAAACCGGAAAATAGCCTAACGGAA
>CAXBAL010000259.1:0-3112 GCA_963973475.1 uncultured Micavibrio sp. | reverse complement strand
TCATGCCCGAAAAACTGGCCGCCGAAGGCGAGGACAAATTCACCGATCTGGATGAGGGCTTGAGCGGCGCCGATGTCGCCATGTCCATCCGCCCGCAAAAAGAACGCATGGACAAGGTTCTGATCCATGACGCCGCCTATTTCAACGATTACGGCCTTACGCATGAGCGCTTGGAACATGCCAAGAAAGAGGCCATCGTCCTAGACCCCGGCCCCTTCATCCGCGGCCTGCAAATCTCCGATGAGCTGGCGGAGGATAAAACGCGGTTCCTCTACGCCCCGCAAGTGGCAAACGGTATCCCGACACGGATGGCGGTGCTTGATTTGTTGCTGGAGGGGTGATGATCGTTTGCACCCAACCCGGCTTAATTTTTATCGTTCTTATCGGTTATTTAATTGGCTCAATACCTTTCGGCTTGATCCTTTCAAAAGCTTTTGGATATGGAGATATCCGCAATATAGGCTCCGGTAACATTGGCGCAACCAATGTTCTTAGAACAGGCAATAAAAAATTAGCATTCGCTACACTTATGTTAGACGCCCTCAAAGGTGTTGCAGCAATATATACATTCTGGCTCTTATCTCGCTACATGGAACAACCATGCGATATATCGCGCATGCAGTTACACTTCATAATGGTTGGCCTCGCCGCCATCATCGGGCATTGTTACCCCGTATGGCTCAAATTTAAGGGCGGGAAAGGTGTCGCCACCACGCTTGGCGTCCTTCTCGCCGCGGTGCCATTTACGGGGTTGATTGCGTGCGTGACATGGCTGGTGAGTGCGAAATTCGGCAAGATATCTTCTGTGGCGGCGATGAGTGCGATGATTGTCGCGCCGCCCATGACCTATGTGTTTTACGGCATCTATCCCGCGCTTATTAATGCGCTAATCTCCGCACTGGTGATCTGGCGTCACCGCAGCAATATCGCCCGCATCCGCGCCGGAACCGAGCCGCGTATCGGCGATAAGAACAAAGAGGCCTAATAAAAAAGGCTTGTTCTTTTCACGGCTTTACGGTTATAGAAGAAAATATGACTAATTTATTCAACCAACCGCAGGCGCAAAATAACGCGCCGCTGAGCGAGGCCGAAAAGCTGGCGTGGTTGCGCCTTTTCCGCAGTGAGAATATTGGCCCGATTACCTTTTACCGCTTGGTGGAATATTACGGCGGCGCGGAGAATGCACTCAAGGCCCTGCCCGAACTCGCCAAGCGCGGCGGACGGAAAAAGCCGCTGGTCGCCGCTAAAGAATCCGACATTGAGCGCGAATATGATGCCCTGCTGAATTTCGGCGGGCAGATTATCACCGCCGCCTGCGCCGAATATCCCCTTGCTCTTGCCGCCATTGACGATGCCCCGCCTGTCATTAGCGTGATTGGCGAGCCTGCCCTGATGCATAAATCCTGCGTCGGCATGGTCGGCGCGCGCAATGCCTCGATCAACGGCAAGAAATTCGCATCCAAGCTGGCCGCCGATCTGGGCGCGCAGCAGCAGGTTGTGGTATCGGGCTTGGCACGCGGTATTGATACAGCCGCGCATCAAGGCTCGCTCCGAACAGGCACCATCGCCGTTATCGCGGGTGGGCTGGATGTCATCTACCCCGAGGAAAATACAGGGCTGTATGAGCAGATTAAAGAGCAAGGCCTGATTATTGCCGAATGTCCGTTTGGCCAAAAACCTTTCGCGCAGAGCTTTCCCAAGCGCAACCGCATTGTGGCGGGGCTGTCTAAGGGCGTGGTGGTGGTCGAGGCGACGATGCGCTCCGGCTCGCTGATCACCGCGCGGCTGGCGGGGGAACAGGGGCGCGATGTTTACGCCGTGCCCGGCCATCCGATGGACCCGCGCGCCGCCGGGCCGAACCATTTAATCCGCGAAGGCGCAACGCTGGTGCGCTCAAGCGCCGATATTCTAGAGAGCCTAATGGAGTTTTCAGGCAGCGCGATGCGCGAGCCGTTTGCGCCGCTCATCAGCCTCACCCCGCCTGTGGATATTGTCGCCGATCCGCCAGAGGACGCGCATAAGGCGATCATTGACAAACTCTCTTTTACGCCTATTTCGGTTGACGAGCTCTTGCGAAGCTGTCATTTCACTATAGGTGTCTTGCAAACTGTTTTACTTGACCTCGAGCTTGCAGGCCGTATAAAACGCTTGCCGGGGAACCGCATACAACTCCTAGGGGATGAATAAATTGAGCACCAATCTCGTCATAGTCGAATCGCCCGCCAAAGCCAAAACGATCGAAAAATATCTGGGCAAGGACTATAAAGTACTGGCCTCCTACGGTCATGTGCGTGATCTGGTGAATAAGGACGGCTCCGTGCTGCCCGATGAAGATTTCGCAATGAAATGGCAGCTGGGCGATCGCGCCGCCAAGAATGTCAACGAGATCAAATCGGCTGTGAAAAAAGCCGATGCCGTCTTCCTCGCAACTGACCCCGATAGAGAGGGAGAGGCCATTAGCTGGCACGTGCTGGAGATTTTACAAGACAGTAAACTGGTTAACGACAAACAAGTCCACCGCGTGACCTTTAACGAGATCACGAAAAAGGCGGTGCAGGAAGCGTTCAAACACGCCCGCGACCTCGACCAACCGTTGATCGAGGCGTATATGGCACGCCGCGCGTTGGATTATCTGGTGGGCTTTAATCTCTCGCCAGTACTCTGGCGCAAATTGCCCGGCTCGAAATCCGCTGGCCGCGTGCAATCGGTGGCGCTGCGCATTATCTGTGAGCGCGAGACCGAGATCGAGCTGTTCCGCGCCGATGAATATTGGAGCATTGAAGCCCGTTTGCATACCGAAGAAGGTGCGCCTTTCACTGCGCGCTTAACGCATTTATCGGGCAACAAGCTCGGCAAGCTGGATATCGGCAGCGAAGAAGATGCTTTGCATGCCGTTGAGCGCATCCAGAATAAAAACCTGAAGATTACGAATATTGATAAGAAACAGGTCAAGCGTAACCCGTATCCGCCGTTCATCACGTCCTCCTTGCAAATGGAAGCCTCCCGCAAACTCGGGATGAGCGCGTCCAACACGATGCGCAACGCGCAGGCGCTCTATGAGGCCGGACTGATTACCTATATGAGAACCGACGGCACCACGCTCTCGCAAGAT
>CAXBAL010000258.1:0-3113 GCA_963973475.1 uncultured Micavibrio sp. | reverse complement strand
ATAATCATACAGGCCGTACAAGCCATATATGCTTTTGCCATTATATTGGCCACGTTATTCGTTATTTCCATTATACAAATCCGCCACTTAGTCCCCCCGCATGAAACGGCTTCTGTAACACGTGAAGATATGCGGGCATGGCTAAAAATATCATTGCCGATGATGGTCTTAATTGGTACCCAAATGCTGCTCCACCGCGCTGATATTGTCATGCTGGGCTTTATGGTTGATATAGAAAATGTTGGCGCTTATGGCTTTGCAGCCAAAATATCACAAGCTGCCACGATTATATTCATGGCGGGAACAACGATATTTTCCCCGCGGGCTGCCGGCTATTTCCAACAGACGAATTTGAGTGCTTTACGAGGGCTGTATAAAAAAATGCAGACTTTGATGATGGTCGGAACAATAATGATTTGTATTGCGCTCTATTTCCTATACCCCCTATTGCTTCACTTCTTTGATCCGGCCTACGGACAGGGTCTCATGGCTTTTAATATCCTTATCGCCGGATATTGCCTGAATGCTACTCTCGGCCCCAGCTCCTATCTGATGGTGATGACACGGCATGAAATGACGATTATGTGGGTGACCTTTGGGGCGCTATTTTTAAATGTTATTTTAAACCTCATTTTGATACCTTTATACGGCATCACGGGCGCCGCCATTGCAACGGCCATTTCTTTAAACCTTCGCAATGGCATTGGCTATTTCATTTTCTTAACAGATAAACATTTAAAAGAGGCTTCGAGATAGAATGGCAAAAACGCAAAATTGGGAAGATGAAGGCAATATCCATATTGGCATGGCCAATAAGCCGCAAATCCTTCCCTATCATAAGCTGATTGCCGAGCTGGCCATCAAATACACCAATGAAGGGGACAGCATTCTTGATATTGGATGTGGACGCGGGCAATTGCCGGCCCAAATCACACAACTGGGCAAGCGTGATCTCATAGTTGCCGATGCCTATCAAGTTTGCCTTGATGAAACATCTGCGGCGGCCAATATCAAAAAAACATACCTTATTGGCGAAAAAGAATTTGATATTGATACAAAAATTGATGGCGGCCCCTATGATATGGTCATACTCAGCCATGTGCTGGAACATCTTCCCCACCCGATTGAGGCCATTCAAAAAATAAAAAGACTCACCAAACCGGGGGGAATCATAATTTTGGCCGTTCCCAATCCTGTGCGTCCCAATATTTTGATTTCCAATATATTCCGGCGCCACTATGTGAACCGGGGGCACATACATGCCTGGGATATGTCACATTGGCGCAACTTCCTTGAGAACATTAATGATTTGGACGTTGTTGAATATGCCCATGATTTCATACAAATTCCGGGATGCTATCGCCTTCCTATACTCCAGCAAGTCGGCAAAGGTCTTGCCTGCATCGTACCGTGGTGGTCGTTTTCAAATATCGCTATCATTCGTCATAAAGGATAGCAAGCATGGCGCAGCCGGATTTCATCGGTATCGGCATGGAGCGGGCAGGAAGCTCATGGGTTTTCTATATGCTCGCCTCTCATCCGGATGTATGGGTGCCGCCTATAAAAGAGCTGCATTATTTTGATTCCATTGACCCACAAAGCGATGCTAGAAGCTGGCGTTACAGTAAACATTTCAAAATCCGTGTTTTGGGTAAAGCGGCTCCTTTTGTTAAAAAGCCAGAAGATCGACCACAATTTTTTAAAAACACCTATCTTCGATACCTGCAATGGGATCTACGTTATTTTCTTGGCGATACCAATCATGAATGGTATCGCTCGCTTTTTGCGCCACAATTTACCAAAGGGCGTATTTGTGGTGAGATTACCGCCGCCTATTCCACTCTATCTGAGAATACAATAGCCGATCTCTGCAAAAATTTTCCCCAGACAAAATTCATTATGTCTGTCCGTGACCCGATTGAACGCACAAAATCTGCTCTCTTCCATCATTTCCGGGGTATTCATGGGCGTAAAATCAATGATTGTAAAGAAGAGGAACTTCTGGAATGGCTAGATGAGCCGCTTGTAATTGCGCGCTCTGACATTTTACGGATGATTGACCTTTGGCAAAAACATGCCGGAAACCGCCTGCATCTTATAGATTTTGAAGATATCGCGCGAAATCCTGATACTCTAATTCATGACTTATACACTTTGCTCGATTTAGAAAGCACCTTTCGTCCGCCGCCGAAACTTATTGGCGAAAAAGTATTCAGCTTTAAAACCGGCAATGATGATTTACCCGTCAGCGTGAATGACAAAATTATAAATATGCACAAAGACGCCAGAAAAATAATCAAAGAGCGCTATCCGGCTCTGGTCAAGCACTGGCAAAACGTTTAAAGTATTCTCTTTATTAAGTTATTTTTAAAAGGTTTCTAAATATGGCTGAAGCAGCAAAGAAAACAGATCTTCAAAGTGATGGTGAGCAACGTAATTACGATCCAGCCACTAAAGATGCCTTTAGCGATCAATGGGAGCGCTTCGAGAAGCATGTCCATGAGCTGGATGAAGACAATAAAATGATCTTTGATCGTTTCTTTCATCATTTCCCGTGGGATGACCTGCCCAAGGAAGCTGTCGGCTTTGATATGGGTTGTGGTCGCGGACGTTTTCTAAAATTCGTGGCGCCCTATGTGGGGCATGTCCATGCTGTTGATCTCAGCCCTATAGCAATTAAAAACGCTCAAAAACGCAATGAAGACTTAAAAAATATTTCTTATCATAACCGCCCTGTTGGCGATAACGGCCTTGAAAAAGAATCTTGCGATTTTGGATACTCTTTCGGTGTTCTTATGTGCGTACCGGACACACAGGGTGCTATAAATGAATGCGCATCGCTGCTAAAGCCCGGCGCACCGTTTTGCCTTTATATGTACTATTCTCTGGATAATCGCCCCGCATGGTATCGCGGTCTTTGGAAATTAAGTGATTGGATTCGTCAGGGCATTTGCAAATTACCAAAGGGCTTGGGCTTTTTCCTGACTGATATGTTTGCCGTTTTTGTTTATTGGCCTCTAGCGCGCGCAGCATACCTCGCCGAAAAAATGGGGCTTGATGTCATTAACTGGCCGTTATCAGACTACCGTAATACGAGTTTTTATCGTATGCGT
>CAXBAL010000257.1:0-3115 GCA_963973475.1 uncultured Micavibrio sp. | reverse complement strand
CCGGAACAAACGGCACGGTCACCTTTTCGGACCTTGATGACATGTCAATAGAGCTACAGACCTCATATTCCACAATTAATGCAGGAGCAGGAAATGATGTAATATCTATCCAGAACGGGGAAGGCAACACGGCTCTCGGAGGTAGCGGCGATGACGTCATCATAGTAAGAGAGGCTTCGAACTATGTATATGGCGGAAGCGACAATGATGAAATCGTAATTGATTTCGTTAATGGAGATGTTTGGGGAGATCTACAGACTATTTCGAGCGCAACCTCACAGATAGATGGCGGAACAAACAGCACGCTTAATCCGTTCTTTATTAATTTTGAAACAACCGTATCCGGAAGTGGTCAGGCTGGCCGTACATTTAACGGTCAGGGAGATGTTTTACGTATTGATACCGATATAAACGGCGGCAATACCACTGCAGGAGATGTGATTGACTTTAGCGCGATGGTCAACGATGTTATCCTGAATATCGAAATTCTGGATATTGATAATGGCGACAACAATCAAGTCATCCTGAATACAACCGATATATTTGATATGACCGACCACAACCACACGCTGGTTATTCGCGGCGATGCGAATGACTCTCTTAATTTTGATACATTGGGTGAAAGTTACACCGATGGCGGCACAATCACCGATAACGATACCGGCGATACCTATAATGTGTTTTTCTCGGCAGGGGCGAATGTTACTTTGCTGGTTGATACCGATATTGCGACATCCATAGACGGAGCGGCGGTTTAAAAACCCCGTGTTTAATCCAGCAACATACCAATGGCACGGCTCCAGCCCTCTATGAGGGCTGTGCGCTTTTGCGGCTCCATGGATGGTTTATACAGGCGGGCTTCGCTCCAGCAATTTGCCAGATCGTCAAATCCGCTGAAAATGCCGCTTTGTAGCCCCGCCAATGAGGCCGCGCCCCATGCGGTGGTCTCGATAACCTTCGGCACTTCTATTTGTACATTCAAAATATCGGCGAGGAATTGACAGACAAATTTATTGGCGACCAAACCTCCGTCCACACGAATGGTTTCCAGAGCCGCGCCGCCACTGTCGCGTTCCATCGCGCCCAAAAGATCATAGGTTTGATAAGCCTGAGCCTCCAGCGCCGCACGGGTGATATGGGCTTGCGAGCTTTCGCGCGTCATACCGATAATAGCGCCGCGCGCATGCGGGTTCCAATAGGGAGCGCCAAGGCCGGTAAAGGCAGGAACAAAGTACAAGCCGTTAGTGTCAGCCACGCTGGTGGCCAGCGCTTCGCTCTGTGCAGCATTTTGAAAGAATTGCAGATTATCGCGCAGGAATTGTACCGCTGCGCCCGCAACAAAAATAGAGCCCTCAATCGTATAACTGGCTTTGCCATTCAAACGGTAGGCAATAGAGGTAAGCAAACGGTTTTCAGAAGCGCGGAATTCATCACCGATATTCATGAGCGCAAAACACCCTGTGCCATAGGTGGATTTAACCATACCGGTCTCGAAACACGCTTGGCCGATTAATGCCGATTGTTGATCGCCCGCCGCGCCGTAAACATGAAGGTTCCCGCCGAAATGCTCAGTTTCTATGCGGCCAAAGTCGCAAGCATTATCAACAACTTCCGGCAGGATTGAGGGTGGAATATTGAAGAGATTTAACAACTCATCATCCCATTTTTGCTGAACAACGTTATAGAGCAAGGTGCGCGATGCATTGGTGACATCACTTTTATGCGAGCGCCCGTTTGTGAGGCGCCACAGCAGGTAAGTTTCTATTGTGCCAAAAGCAATGTCGCCGTTTTCCGCGCGTTTGCGCACACCTTCGACATTATCCAGTATCCATGCGATTTTGGTCGCGGAGAAGTATGGATCTAATAACAACCCTGTTTTATCCCGCACCATATCTTCATGGCCGGCATCCTTGAGAGCCTTACATGTATCGGCAGTGCGGCGGTCTTGCCAGACAATGGCGTTATAGACAGGCTCACCGGTTTTGCGATCCCAGAGCACGGTGGTTTCACGCTGGTTGGTGATACCGACAGAGGCGATGCGCGCGGCCTCATTTTCGCCAATCGCGCTTAATAATTTGCGGCATACGCCCAGCGTATCATGCCATATATCATGTGCATCTTGTTCCACCCAACCGTTGTGCGGGTAATACAGAGTGAGCTCTTTTTGCTGCACTTTAAGTATCTCGCCAGCGCTGGAAAACAGGATCGCGCGGGAGCTTGTTGTACCTTGATCAATGGCCAGAATGGTTGGATCACTCATGATCGGTCTCCTTTAAATACTGGGCGATATTGGCTTTTGTTGCGGCGGATATATGCAGCGATAATTTGGTGCGGCGCCAGAGGATATCTTCGCTGGTTTGTGCAAATTCATGATCGCAAAGATAGCGAATTTCAGCCTCGTAAACGTCATCACCAAAATGTATCCCCAAGTCCCGTTCCGAACTTGCAGATTGTAAAATATCAAATGCAAGCGTGCCGTAATGCACGGCAAAACGACGCAGCATTTTTTCGGGTGCCCACGGATAACGGTGCAGCAATTTTTTGAAAAAAACGTTTATATCACGCCCCTCAATATCACCGCCCGGCAAGGGATATTTATCAGTTTCACAAGCGCGATTGCGCCCCGTTAGATCCATGAGCATGTCTACAAGCTGCTCGGATAGCTTACGGTATGTGGTGATTTTCCCGCCAAAGATAGAGATCATCGGCGCAACATAAATATCGTGATGATAGAGAAGATAATCGCGTGTAACCGCCCGCGCTTCGTCGCGCCCGTCATCAAGGAGAGCGCGCACGCCGCTATAGGTTTGCACAACATCGAACGGGGTAATCTGTTTTTCGAAAAAGCCGTTATAGGCCTTACAAAGATAGGCGATTTCATCATCGGAAATTTTTGCATTTTGCGCATCCCCCGCGACCGGTTCGTCGGTGGTGCCGATCAGGGTAAAGCGATCCTCATAAGGAATGGCAAAGACGATGCGCCCATCATTTTGCTGCAGGATATAAGCCTGATCGCCTTCAAATTGTTCAGGCACAATAATGTGGCTTCCCTTGACCAGCTTGAGATGCGGCAGATCTTTATCTGTTTCATAAAAACCGTTTTTCTGCAGCAATT
>CAXBAL010000256.1:0-3131 GCA_963973475.1 uncultured Micavibrio sp. | reverse complement strand
GAAGATGGCGTAGATGAACAAATCAACAACGGTGATTTTAACGTCACCGATCAATTGGTGGCAAAGGGCTGGGGCGGCGCCGCGATTTGGTTTAACCGCATTGCGTCTATGAACGGCGCCATTGCCGCGGCGATACACAACACGCCCACCGTCACCGCTTATCCGTTGGTGATGGAAATTGTCAAAGAACAACAAATGCAAAACACAAATACTGTCACCGTATCCAGCATGTTCAGCCCTACTTTGGATAACGGGAACCCTGTACGCCTGCCAAGGGCACAAGATGATGAGCTCGCCGCAGCCTATTACCAGATATTTACAATATGGTCCTCCAATGTGCAAACGGCCGACCCTGAAACGGCGATTGTCGGCAATCCGATTATTGACACCATCAATGCCGTCTTTGGAACCTCGGGTCTGTTTAATATGCGGGAACCCGCAGTAGGCGCCAGTCAGGGCAACCCCTCTGTGCATCCGTTGGCGTTGATGACCTCGCTCGGGCGATCAATGGTACAGGCTGCCGTTAACAATTTGGGCGTCGCCGCCGGTACCAGCGTTGGCGGCGGATTATTGGGTATAATGGGACAATTCACGGGAACCGCAACCCTATTGAAAACCGCCGGTAGCTTTCTCTTCACCGTGGCGACAACGACCATAATGGTCGGGCTCATGCTCGGCTATGTCCTTCCCTTAATGCCGTTTATTTACTTCTTTTTCGCCGTGGGTGGCTGGATAAAAAGTATATTCGAGGCAATGGTCGCCATGCCGATATGGGCGCTTGCGCATATCCGGATTGATGGCGAAGGTATGCCGGGGCCGGGGGCGACGAACGGCTATTTCCTGCTCTTTGAAATTTTCTTACGGCCCATTCTTATTCTGGCAGGGCTATTGGCAAGTATCATGATTTTCTCGGCAATGGTACAAGTGCTGAACCAGATATTTGATATAATGGTGGTCAATGTGTCGGGTGTTGATAGAGAGGCAGCCGCAGACCCAACCAATATTCTTTATTACCGCGGCCCGATTGATGAATTATTCTATACGATTATGTATGCCGCAATTGTCTATATGATGGGTCTGTCTTGCTTTAAATTGATAGATACCGTGCCCAATAATATTTTACGCTGGATGGGCGTATCGGTTGCCACGTTCAAAGAACAAGCAGGCGACCCGGCCGGGCAGCTGTCCGATTCTATGTACAGACGCGGTAATATGATGGTTAACCAGCTATCCGGCGGGTTCGAGAATAATGCAGGCCGCTTGGCTATCATGGCCGGTGGACGCTAGGACGTCCCTTATATCTGCCGCCTCTATCCGAACTTTAGCTATGAAAAAAGGCCCTGCGCAATGCAGAGCCTTTTTAAAATAAATAGAGTGAAGCAGCTTTGAGCTTATCCTTTCAGATGATCAATCAAAACCTGAACATCACCGCCGCCGCGCTGTATAATAGAAGCAAATTCAGAGCGCTGGGTCGTTGTCATACTTACACCTTCAACGATAATATCAATAACTTTAAAATTACCGTTCTTTTCGCGGACACGCCAATCGACAGAAATTTTCTGGCCATTGGTATCGGTTATAAACGATTGTACGATTGTATCTGACTTTCCAAGTGATCTGGAAGATGCCACATCAAAATCCTGCCCGTTATAATCGCTAAAACGGCGCGAATAGGAATCGATTATCATCGTTTCAAACAGTTTCTGAAATTCCTCGCGCTGCTCTTCCGTAGTGCTGGACCAATAACGGCCCATGGTAAAACGTCCGATGACCTTGATGTCAAAACTGCTCTGCAGCAGGTCTTTGAATTCGGCCTTACGCTGCTCCAGCGTTAAATCGGGATTGGCAAGAAAATCTATACCGCGCTTTGCCATATCCTGAATAAAATCTTGAGCGCCGGAAGTTTGATCGGCATTCACCATGATATAACCACTATCCGAACCAGAAGAAGACGTTACAGATTGAACCCCATTCATGTTAAAGGCATATGCAGCACCGCTCAGCGAAAACGCGCCAACGGCCAAGGCCACACCGGCCAGTAGTATTTGTCTATTTTTAATCACACCATAATCCTTTGTGTTTTTATTATTATACCATAATCCTAGTAATCATCATATTCAGGGAAATCGGAATATTCCGAGGCATTCCCTGCAGTGCCACGCGCACGATCTTCCACAAGGGCCTCACGGCGCTGGTAGTAGATACTACGGGTTGCAGCATAATAATCAACAGAGGAGGTCTCGAGTTCCTCAAGAATATCAATTAATGATTCGCGTAGATCAAGATAGTCCAATCCAACCTTGGTGTAATAGATGCCCTCTTCCTCGATATTAAACAAATACCAGCGCAGTGGATCAGCATATCCATCCACCAAATATCCGGTGTAGTCACGCAAAGAAGACGGGCCGATCAACGGCAACACCAAATAAGGGCCATGATCAACGCCCCAAACGGCGAGGGTCTGACCGAAATCTTCGACTTCATATTCAATGCCTTCATGTCCCGCGACATCAAAGATACCGCCCACACCGATCAGAACATTGATAATTGTACGGGTAATAACATTGCCCGCGCCTTCCATGTCGCCCTGAAGCACCTGATTGCCAAGATTAACGGGAGAGCGCAAAGTGCGCAGAACATTACGAACGCCTGTTCTGGCCGGTGCCGGCACGGCATAGCGGTAACCCTTTACAACCGGATGTACGACAGTATCGTTTACCGTGTCGTTGAAAGCAAACACCATGCGGTTGCTCTGCTCGAAGCGGTCATCCACCTCAATATCGCCAACATAAATTTGTTCGTGATTATTGGCACAAGATGCCAGGAACAAACAGCCGATTGCTGCTAACATATTGGCCGAGTGGCGGGCGCTGCGGAATGCTTTCATTCTATTCTCTTTTTTAAAGTAAGCTGGGATTGCTCCCACGTTTCACGTTATTTTATATACCAAGTAAATCAGCTTTTGATTACCATGTCGTTAATATAAAAGCCAATAAGTACACAAGATTTTGGGATATTAGTGATTATTTTAAGAAAAACAAGATATCTCGCCGAAAAAAACCCTTAATAGCGACAAAAATACTACGCGTTTTATTTTAACGGGGGGCCGGTTTATCCATCTTCCAAACTCA
>CAXBAL010000255.1:0-3155 GCA_963973475.1 uncultured Micavibrio sp. | reverse complement strand
TCATCCATGTTCGCGCTCATGGCAAAGGGCTGGAATTTGAAATGGATGAGCGGAACTACGCCGCGAAATTGATACAGTGCGTGGGCAGCAATATCACCGCCGAAATCAATGGCCGCAAAGTTTGCGCCGCAATCCTCGCCCATAAAAACAACTTGGCTCTGTATTGCGAAGGCCGCGTCATCGCCGCCCATATCCACAGCGCCGAAGAGGGCGAGGAAGCGGGCGAATCATCTGGCCGCATCGTGACCAATATGCCGGGCCGCATCGTCAGCGTACTGGTGAAAAAAGGCCAGAAGGTCGAGAAAAACCAGCCGCTCCTGATCATGGAAAGCATGAAGGTTGAGATCACCATCCGCGCCAGCATTGAAGGCGAGGTCGAAGATCTCCCCGTTGCCGTCAACGATCAGGTCGCCGATGGCGCGCTGCTGGTCAGCATTAAAAACGAAGACGCCGCCTAAACCAAATATTATGGGGACGTAATAGTGGGAGCTTCATTGGTTTTGCGCCTGACATACACGGTCTTTTCCATCTCCGCAACAACATCTCCGCTCGCGTCTTTTACTTCTACATGATAAACGGGTTCGGCCTTATGGCCGCTATCGGCGCGCTGGCGCACCCACTCGATTTGTTCTTCGCTCAGATTAAAATGCGCGCTCAGCAATCCTTTTCCGGGCTTGATAAAGCGAATATCGGCTGCCTTATCCCAGACAGTATACTCAGGCCCCAAAATCTGCTTTAACATCATGGCGTAAAACGGATCGGTCATTGCATAGATCGAACCGCCAAAATGCGAGCCCATGGGATTACGGTTCCAGAAATGCTCTCGCAAAGTCACCTCCGTATGACGAAAATCTTCCGAGACATCTTTGATCGCAATTCCCGCGCCCAAAAAAGGCGGCCAGAAATTATAAAGCTTTAACCAATTGGATTTTTTCACTGTCCACACTTCACTTAAACTTGTAAATTCAATAGCACAGAAAATACAATGGTAGAAGCAATGCAGATCAAAAACGTCAAAATCTACGAAGTCGGCCCCCGAGACGGCCTGCAAAATGAAAAGAGCCAAGTCCCCACCGCGACCAAGATCGAGCTAATCAACCGCCTTTCCGATACCGGCTTGAAATACATTGAGGCCACGAGTTTTGTGTCTCCCAAAGCCATACCGCAGCTAGGCGATGCCGCCGAGGTCATGGAAAAAATCATCCGTAAACACGGCGTGACCTATCCCGTTCTAGTGCCTAACGCGCGCGGCATGGAAGGCGCACTGGCCGCGAACGTCACCGAGATTGCCCTTTTCACCGCCGCCAGCGAAGCCTTCACCAAGGCCAACATCAACGCAACCATTGACGAAAGCTTCGCCCGCTTCGCCCCCGTGATCGAGAGCGCCAAAGCAAATAACATCCTCATACGCGGCTATGTATCCTGCGTCTTGGGCTGCCCCTATGAAGGCGCCATTGCACCCAAAAAAGTGGCCGATGTGTCCAAACGCCTTTTGGATGCCGGATGCTACGAAATATCGCTCGGCGATACCATCGGCGTCGGCACGCCCGAGCAAACCAAGCGTATGGTGCAGGCCGTTTTAGACGCAGGGGTTCCGCTGGAGAAAATTGCCCTACACATGCACGACACTTACGGCCAAGCGCTCGCCAATATCTACGCAGGTTTGCAAATGGGCGTGAATGTTATTGATTCGAGCGTGGCAGGTCTCGGCGGCTGCCCCTACGCCAAAGGCGCCAGCGGGAATGTCGCCACCGAAGATGTGCTCTATATGCTAAACGGGCTGGGCATTGAAACGGGCGTGGACTTAACAAAAATCATCGAAACGTCCTGGTTTATTTCGGACGCCTTAGGGCGCAAACCCGCCTCGAAAGTCGCCAATGCATTGGTCATATAAAAATTGACTTTTCCTGATATATGCCGTAATTTCAACCTATATTTTACATAGGATATGCGCCATGACGACTGTTGATATTGATGCGTTAGAAGAAAAGCTTGTTAAGGCTTTGCGGAATTTCAAGCAGAATGCCAAATACAAGAACATGGCAGAGCAAATTTTCTATACCGATGCCCGAAGCAATCGGAGCCAGCTAACATCCATATTCGGTAACGCCGCCGATCATAAATACCTGTTGGACGGCTTACAAACACTCGCAGAAAACGCAAAAATAATTAGCGATGCCAAAGGCGATGCCTGTTTGCCCGAAACAAAAGAATTCATCGCCAATCTAAAAACGCTCTCGCATAAGCACTATAACAATCTATTGGAATTCACTGCCAGAACGGTTTTAAAGGACAGTATAGACGATCTACATAAACCAAATCCTTTCGGGTAAATTCAACGCTTGTTGAATCGGGAATAAATCCATACACTCTCCTTAAAAAAATTTTAGGGAGAGTTTTTTATGTCAGTAGAAAAAATCACAGACCACACGTCATCATCAGAAAGCTATAAGGTGAGCATCATGGATTATCCGACCCTTAAATTCGGCCACGCCGATGAGATTGAAATGCTGCGCGAGGAAGTGCGCAAATTTGCGCAAGCAGAGCTGGCACCGCGCGCAGCCCAGATTGATGAAACCAACACTTTCCCCGCCGATATGTGGAAAAAATTCGGCGATATGGGCTTGCTGGGTATCACGGCATCCGAGGAATATGGCGGCGCGGAAATGGGGTATCTGGCGCATGTCATTGCGATGGAAGAGATTAGCCGCGCCAGCGCTTCGGTCGCGCTATCCTACGGCGCGCATTCAAACCTTTGCGTGAACCAGATCAACCGCAACGGCTCGAAAGAACAAAAAGAAAAATACCTGCCCAAACTGATTAGCGGCGAGCATGTCGGCGCACTGGCCATGAGCGAACCGGGCGCAGGATCGGACGTTGTTTCCATGAAACTCCGCGCCGAGAAGAAGGGCGATCATTACGTCCTGAACGGCAATAAAATGTGGATCACCAACGGCCCCGAGGCCAGCACGCTTGTTGTGTATGCCAAAACAGACCCAAGCGCAGGGCCGCGCGGCATCACCGCTTTCATCATTGAAAAAGGCATGAAAGGCTTCACCACCGCGCAAAAACTCGACAAACTCGGGATGCGCGGCTCCAACACCTGCGAGCTGGTCGTTTGTCCTGTCCCTGCCGCTTTTTCGTGTAAGTGCTGC
>CAXBAL010000254.1:0-3155 GCA_963973475.1 uncultured Micavibrio sp. | reverse complement strand
TATCCAGCTTGTCCAAATCGGCCAGCAATTCTTCGGCGTAATCGGTGATGCGTAGAAACCATTGATTTAATTTGCGGCGCTCAACAGGCGCGCCTGTGCGCCAGCCTTTGCCGTCAATGACCTGTTCATTGGCCAGAACGGTATTATCGACAGGGTCCCAGTTGACGACCGATTCCTTGCGGTAGGCGATGCCTTTTTTCAGGAAATCGAGGAACATTTTTTGTTCGTGGCGGTAATAATCGGGCTCGCATGTGGCGACTTCACGGCTCCAGTCAATGGAAAGACCCATGGATTTGAGCTGGTCGCGCATTTGCGCGATATTTGCCCGCGTCCATGTTCCGGGATGCTCACCGCGCTCAATGGCGGCATTTTCAGCCGGAAGGCCGAACGCGTCCCAGCCCATAGGGTGCATGACATTATAGCCAAGCGCGTGGCGGTAGCGCGCAACAACATCGCCGAGCGTATAATTACGTACATGGCCGACATGGATACGCCCTGATGGATAGGGGAACATTTCCATGACGTAATATTTGTCTTTATCAGACGCTTCAGTCACGGTGAAGCAGTCCGCATCCGCCCAGACTTTACGCCACTTCTCTTCGGTGGCTTTGATGTTGTAACGCTCGTTCATAGTATCTCTGGCCGTTAGTTGATTTCTGCAACGCGCATTTGGCGGGCGCGGGTCAGGATGGTGTCTTCCAGCTTGCGCGTGGTTTCGGCGGAGACCTCGGTATCCACCCAGCCATTTGATCCGGCCACTTGTTTAAAGGCGCGCACGCGCACGGCATCGGAACGCAATTGACGCCCCATAATAAAGACGTTGAGTTTCATGCGCTCATTGGCATTCTCGGCAGGTGTATACCAATCGGTCAAGATAACCCCGCCGAATGGATCGGCGCTGGCGAGTGGCATGAAGGAGACCGTATCAAGTGCGGCGCGCCAAAGGTAGCTGTTCACGCCAATGCCCGAATCCGCTTCAGCTTTGTCCTTGTCGTTGCCGAACAAGTTGAGACCGTCTTGGCCGAAAATGCTGTCGGGCTTTTCGTAAATATTATTGGCACCGGCTGAATCGCGGTCTGCGCCCGTCGGGTATCTGGCTTCGGTTTGCAGGCCGCCGTCACTGGAGCAGGCGCCAAGCAGAGCGGCCGCGCTCAAAGTTAAAAACAGAGACTGATATTTTTTGCCCGCATTGTTCATCTGGTACATCCTTATAGCAAAAGTTTTCTTTTGATTTAGCATGCGGGGGGTGCAATCTCAAGAGAGCTTTTGCCCGCGCTGCGCATTTGATGCCTTTTTTCGTGTAAAACGAGCGTGTTGCAAAAATGCAACGCTGCCAAGAAAATGTTGTAAATTTGTCCAAATTCGCGTTGACGATGGTATGAAATCAAGGCTAACTGGTCGTGTTCATTTGGTATGGACATCTATAACTATGGCTCAGGCCGTAACTCTAACAGTAAAATATCATAAATTTTGATTGGAGAAATAATGATGAAAAAACTACTTTTGACAACAGCCGCTTGCGGTTTGGCCTTGTCAGCATCTGCAGCGCACGCTGAAGTTGATCTGGACATTGGCGGTTATTTTAAAGGCTACGGCGCGTACGTAGACCAGGACGAAAATGCTCTTGGCGAAACAAATGAATTCGACATGATCCGTAACACAGAAATTCACTTCACTGGTGAATCTACACTGGATAACGGTTTGACTGTTGGTTTCCACCTTGAAACAACAGCCGATGGCGGCGACAGCTTTACAGTTGACGAGTCATACGCTTACTTCTCTGGCGGCTGGGGCCGTTTGAACCTTGGTGCCGAAGATGGTGCCGGTTACCTTTTGCAGGTTGCCGCTCCTTCAGCTGACGAAAACATTGACGGTATCCGTCAATTCGTAAGCCCGGTTAACTACACTCTATTGGCTGCCGGTATTGCCGCTAACCCAACAGTAACAGCGACTGGCGCAAATGGCCTTGGTCTTGATTACGATATGGACCCAACACAGAAATCAGACAAAATCACATACCTGACACCTATCATGGGTGGTTTCCAGGCTGGTGCGTCTTTCACACCTGATTCTGATGGCTATGCAAACGAAGCCGGTATCGGTCTTGACGATGTTGAAGACACAGCTGGCAGAGCGTATGAAGCTTCTGTTCGTTATGAAGGTCAGTTCAACAATGTTGGCATGATCTTGGGTGCCGGTTATGCATTCGTTGAGAACGAGCAAGACGCTAGCCCCGTTGTTAACACAGATGATCGTCATGCATGGAATGTTGGCGCAGACTTCGATATCGGTCCTTTCGGTATCGGTGCCGCTTATACTCAGGATGATGTTGCTCTAGTAACAGGTGCTGGTATTGATGAAGAAGAGACAATTGTTGTTGGTGTTGACTACACAACTGGTCCTTTCAAAATTGGTGCATCTTACCTTGATCAAGAAAACACATTCGGTGTTGACGGTCTGGATTCAGAGCGTTATTCCGGTGGTGTGACATATACTTACGGACCAGGAATGACATTCCGCGGTTCTGTTGGTTATGTTGAACATGATCCAGCAGCAGCAGCAGATGTTGATGCGACATACGTAACATTGGGTACACAAATCAACTTCTAATTTGTTGATTTGTTGACTTAAAGTTTGGATACTAGGGATTGGGCCTCACGCATATTAGCGGGGGCCCTTTCTCTATTCGGGGTATAGAAAGAATTGGATATGAACGATATTGCGGGCAATATTGCCGCCATTCACGAAACCATTACGAAGACTTGCGCAGCGTTTGATTGTAATCCCTCGCTGGTCAACCTAATCGCCGTGAGCAAGAAACAAGAGGAAAGCCGTATTGAGGCCGCTTTAACCGCAGGGCAACGCGTTTTTGGCGAGAACCGTGTGCAAGAAGCGCAGGAGCGCTGGGGCGCGCGGCGCGAAACATATGATGATTTAATACTGCATCTTATAGGGCCGTTGCAGACCAATAAGGTGAAAGACGCGGTGGCGTTATTTGATGTGATCCATACGCTTGACCGCGAGAAACTGGCGCGGAAGCTGGCCGATGAAATGCAGACGCAAGGGCGGGATCTGCCCTGTTTTATTCAGGTTAATACTGGTCTGGAAGACCAAAAAAGCGGGATTGTGCCTGACGCCGTACCGGATTTTATTGA
>CAXBAL010000253.1:0-3156 GCA_963973475.1 uncultured Micavibrio sp. | reverse complement strand
AGCATCCGATTTTGGGATACGGCAAAATGCATAAAGGCGTGGATTTTGCCGCGCCAGTGGGCACGCCTGTTTATGCCGCCGGTGATGGCGTTCTGGAAAAAGTAGGCCGCAACGGCGGGTATGGTAATTACATTCGCCTGCGCCACAACTCGACATTAAAAACCGCCTATGCGCATTTGCACAAATTCGCGCCCGGCATTAGCGCAGGTCAGCGCGTCAAGCAAGGACAAGTTATCGCCTATATCGGTAGCACAGGACGCTCGACAGGCCCGCATTTACATTACGAAGTCTTGATGGACGGGGCGCAAGTGAACCCGAACCGCATTGATCTGCCTATCGGCGAAAGCCTTGACGGTGAAGACCTGAACAAGTTCAAACAGGTTGTTAAACAGATCAACAAAGACTACAAAGACCGCATGAACGGCATGAAATACGCCTATTCATCCGATAAGAACGAAGATAAAAACAAGGCGGGTTAATTCCCCGCCTTTTCTTTGTCCTGCTAATGGACTTTCTGCCTAGTCCTTGTCCCGTACAATCATAAAGCGCATGATAAAAACACCGATTAAGGCCAGCGCCATAAAGTACCAGAACCCTGCATATTGAAGATGCATTTGCGGTGTCAGAAATGATTTTGCCATTTCGGCGGGGACAAACTTAGGCAAAATTTCCACGGGGTAAACTGCGCTGGCGACAAAAACATGATTGGCCAGCGCATCACCGTTAAGGTTTGGGTACTTGGCGCGTATTTCGTCCATCTTGATGGAAAACCATTGATCGCCATCCGGATTATTCTTCGGCGTAAAATAATTCGGTTTCGATGGACGTAGCAGCGTCCCTGTGAATTGAATATTGCTCGCCGTTGTTGCGATGGGGGAAATGTGCGGCTCTGCCGTCCATCCAGTATTGATCAGTATGGCGCTGCCATCCTCACCTTTCAGCGGTATATAAAGATGGTAGCCCATTTCTTCATCATGCATGCGCGGCCCGGCGGCAATTTGAATGGCGTCCATAAGCTGACCACTTAGCGCCATTTTATCCGGGCAAGCGGCATAGGGGCTTTTTTCAAGGGCTGTAAAGCTGTTGGTGTAGATTGGGGCGCGTTCCTCAGTGCAAATATTAGCATTCTGGTTAGCTGTTTTGGCCATATACTTATTCGCTTGCCAAGTGCCTAAAGACAGCAAAATTCCCACTCCGACCAATGCAAATACGGAAGGGGTAAGGGGCGGCCTTATGAGGCGCATTTTTTTGCTGTTATTGTTCATCTGTATCACTTTTCTGGTCTTTTAAATCCCAAGGCAAATGTTTGTATTGCAAGACCAGTATATAGGCCTTTAAAGGGCGCAGCGTGCCGAAGATTAAGCCGAGCGTCACGCAAGTCCAGAGAACGCCGTGCACCCAAAGGGGGATAGTAAAGAGTGCATCCAGAATAAGCGCGAGCGGTACAAGCGCAAACCCCAGAATGAAAATCAGGAAGACGGCGGGGCCGTCGGCCACATCATTTTTTGAAAGGTCCAGCCCGCATACGGGGCAGGCCGGACGTAGGCTCATGCTGAGTTTATTGGCGTAGAGATTACCTTGGCGGCATTTCGGGCATTTACACTGCCAGCCCGTCTTAAGGGCGCGTGTATCCAGCCAAGCCGCCATGTCTGCCTAGAATTCCATTTCACCGGCAACGGCAGGCACATAGTTTCGCTCAGATCCGTGCCCATGACGTTGCCCCACCAGTAGACGGCAACGAACAGGAACAACCACACAACATCAACGAAATGCCAGTACCATGCGGCAGCTTCAAAACCGAAATGGCGTTTTGGCGTGAAATGGCCTTTGGCTGTTCTGATCCAACAAACGGCGAGGAAAACTGTCCCGACAAATACGTGAAATCCGTGGAATCCTGTGGCCATATAAAATGCGGATGGGTAAATCCCGTCCTTAAAGCCGAAATAATGCAGCGCGTGTGAATATTCATAGATTTGAAAACACAGGAAGAAAAAGCCTAGAAATACTGAAAAACCAAGGGCTTTTGCAGCGTCTTTGTTGTTGCCTACCATGATTTCATGATGCGCCCACGTCACCGTGCAGCCCGATAGCAGCAAGATCATCGTCATCAAAAACGGTAATTCAAACGGTGGAATAGTATGCATACCTTCCGGCGGCCACATAAAACCGATTGCCTCGGTAGGATAAAGGGCCGCGCCGAAGAATGCCCAGAAGAAGGCCACAAAGAACATGACCTCGGAAGCGATAAACAGAGCCATACCGTAACGCATGCCGATCATGGCAATGTCGGAATGGACCTTTTCGGTGACGGCTTCATAAATTACATCTTTCCACCAGAAAAACATCACCAGCATAATCGAAAGCACGCCGACAATCGGGCCCCACAGGCCGGGTTTCATGCCCAGAACTTCGGTGCCGTGCATGAATAAAACCATGCCCATGGCAAATACCCCGCCAGCCAGAGCGCCGACCAATGGCCATATACTGGGGCGAACGATATGATAAGGGTGCGGTTTGCCTGTCGTGGAGTATTCGATATTATCAGCCATAGTTTTTCCTATTGAATGGTCTTATTTTTATTGAAGACAGCCTACATAAAAGGCATCCGGTTAGTCTACAGTATTTTCGCAAAATTATATATCATCACTTTGCACATTGTAAAAGCCCTCCATTGCGCTTTCAAGCTCTTCTGTCTCGGATTCGTAAAACGTATAGGACAAAGTGATAACTTTAACATCTTTCATATTGGGATCATCATCCATGGCGGGGTCAATATAGAACATGACTGGCATGGAGACCTTCTGGTTGGGTGCGAGTATTTGCTGGTCGAAGCAAAAGCACTGGATTTTGTGGAAATATTGTCCGGCTTTTGGCGGGGTGACGTTATAAAGCGCGGTTCCGGCCACGGGGGTAGTGGTTTTGTTATGCGCGGTGAAAGAGGCCAGACCGCGCTCACCCATGCGCACATCAACCTCGCGCAAATCGGGTTTGAACTCCCATGGCATATTCAGGCCTGTATCGGCGTTGAACTTTACGGTCACAATACGATCAATAATCCTATCGGGGAGGGCTGCGGCAGTTTGCGTGGTGCCGCCAAAGCCGGTCACGCGGCAAAATAGGCTGTAGAGCGGCACGGAGGCAAAAGCCAGTCCGATC
>CAXBAL010000252.1:0-3182 GCA_963973475.1 uncultured Micavibrio sp. | reverse complement strand
TATTTTGTGGCCTTGAGCTCGGTTTGCATGACGGCGTCCGGCACGTCCTCAATCGGGACGCATTCATCATCGCCGTATTGATCGTGTTTCTTTTTGGCATCGTGGTTGTAGATTTGCCAGTGCCCCTCTGCCATGAAATATTTCGAGGCGAAGAGCGGCTTGTTGTTCAACACACCGATGCGCCAATCATATTTTGAGGGCACAAATTCCTGCGCCAGAATGACTTCCGAATTCTTGAAAAGCAGCGCGGATTTTTCTTTTAGCTCCGTCTTGTTTGAGGCCTTATACATACCACGCGAAAAGGCACCGTCCGGCACTTTTAATACGACAGGAAATTGAAATGACGCATCGGCCATAATTTGTTCGACGCCGTATTTGTCGAGAATAAGAGTCCGCGGCGTTGCGATATGGTGCTTCTCGAGCAGCTCTTTCAGGTAAACCTTGTTACAACAGCGAATGATGGAGGTTGTATCATCAATGCACGGAATGTTCTCGTGCTCCGCCTTACTTGCGAAACGAAACGTATGGTTATTAATTGCGGTGGTCTCACGAATGAATAAAGCGTCATATTCTAATAGAGTCGGGAAATCGGCTTTTGTGATCAGCTCAACCCAGATATTCATCTTCTTGCCAATGTCCTGAAATTTCTTTAGCGCGGCCTTGTTGGAGGGCGGATTTTTTTCCGCCGGATCATGCAAAATAGCCAGCCAGAAACGCTCCTGCTTTTTTCCCTGCGTTGAGCTGCGCCATGCACTGCCCGTGAATTTTGCCAAGGCCTCGTGGAATTGTTTGGCTTGCTCTTCCACCAATGCGGAAAACGCGGGCGTATCGATTTTATCGACAACCCAGCGCCCACCCTGTACGTATTTCACTTTGAACGATAGAATTGGGAAACGAAACAGATCGAAAAGGCGGCGGGTTAAAGGCTCGATTTTTGAGTTATCGTGACGCCCGAAGAAGCTGGTATAAGTGCGCTCCAATGGCTCGGCAAAGCCTTCGTTATAGTGTTTCTCCAGCAGCTGATTGAGCTCGGGCAGTGCAAATTCGTAATTGCGTTTCCAGTTCAGGCGAATGATATTCGCCACATCGGGAATGCACAAACTCTCCCGCGCCTCGGCGAGCAAAGAGATATAATAGCCTTGCGAGAGGTAATCATATTTGCTCGATAAATTGATAATTTTGGGGGGTTTTTTAAAGCCAGTAAAAGCAGCAGCGCTGCCCATAAATTCACGCGGGGAAACGATAAGGCGATCATCGCTGGCCTGAAACAGTTTCGGCTTGTCCGTTACAATGATGAATTTGACATTTTGCATTAAAAAACCTTTTTCATTTTGATGCAAGATACACCATCAGGGTAGTAATCGGGGACCTCATAGGTCACAGCATAACCAAGAGATTTATACCGCTCCAGCAAGCGCTGGTTATCGGCGCGCACTTCCAGCAGCATGCCTTTTAAGCCTTTTTCCGTGATACGGCGCTCCATATGCTGGAATATATCTTTGCCGATTGTGCCTTTTTGAAGATCAGGGTCAACAGCCAGTGAATAAAATCGGCCGAAACCAGAATTGGATTTAAAAAGTAAGACGCCCATACCGCAAATAGAACCGCCCTCCTCGGCCACGCAAATTTCTGCGTTTCCTTTTTTGATCAAATGGGAAAACTGGGCTTTGCTCATAAGATGGTAAAAGGTGGCGTCGAAAGCTTTGCGCTCCAGCGCTGCGAGCGCGGCGGCATCATCAATAGTGGCGGGGCGTATATGGGTCATGCTCGGTGCACCTCTCTCAATTCCGATTAAATACCCTTTTTAGGATTTACGCATTAAAAAAAAGCGCCTCCGAAGAGACGCTTTTTCAATATTCATTTCGTGATAGAAAGGGGCGAAACTACGCGGCTTTCTTATCGGCCTTTTTCAGGGCGTCCTGAACAACCTTAACGATGGCTTCGAAGCCTTTTTCGTCGCGGATGGCGATATCGGAGAGGACTTTGCGGTCCAGCTCGATACCTGTCAGTGTCAGGCCGTGCATGAATGTGGAGTATTTCATACCGTGCATACGGGCGGCGGCGTTGATACGCTGAATCCACAAAGCGCGGAATTCACGTTTCTTATTACGACGGTCGCGGTAAGCATATTGACCGGCTTTCTCGACAGCCTGGACTGCGGTGCGGAAACAATTTTTCCGGCGACCGTAGTACCCTTTGGCGGCTTTGATAATTTTGCGATGGCGGGCGTGGGCGCGTGGGCCTCCTTTTACTCGTGACATTATTCGTCTCCTCTTCCTTTGATCGTTTTCGCTCTACGGCTATACGGCAAAAAGTTACGAAGCACGATACGGGCATCCGCTTCACACAATACGCTAATGCGACGCGCTTTACGCTTCATTGATTTTGGTTTGTTCATTTGCATGTGGCGCATGAAAGCTGGTTTTGCTTTTACTTTGCCACTAGAGGTGACCTTGAATCTCTTCTTGGCACCACTACGGGTTTTCATCTTCGGCATTTTCTTCTCCTATTAAGGGTTACATACAGTGATGATCGAGGCAGCCGAAACGCATATAGCCAGACCATCATTCAAGTATGGGTGGTTATACAGTCAAGCAGCGCTAAAAATCAAGCCTTTTTGCACATATTTGCGGCCTAAATATATTTTTCGGCAAATTGCAGAATCTGAAACATAATAGCCTTGCGGTGATTTTCTTTATTCAGCCCATGCTCGCCATCATGGAAAGCCATGATTTCTATGCGTTTGGCGGGAATGTAACGCCGCGCCAGATCAAGACCTGTGATCGGCACTTGGTCGTCTTTCACCCCGTGAAAAACAACCGTCGGCATAAACATTTCTTTTAGCGCATAAACAATATCAATTTTGCCAAGCTCTTTATACAGATTCAAGCCGATGCGGTAATTATCATGCAGCACAAAGCCGCGCTTGATATCTTCCGCAGAGGGTTCGGTTATATTCCAGCACGCCTTGGCGTGGCTGCCCAAATCCAGAACGGGCCATAATAAAATGCAGCCGCGCACATCAAGATCAATATTCATAATGGCCAGACTTGCGCCCAGCCCTTCGCCTATATAGATAAAACGTTTATAGCCCTTCGCTTTTGCCCAATACAGCACGGCTTGATAGTCTTCGCAGGCAGAGCCTAGGGTGAAATTTTCCTCGCGGCCATCGCTCTCCCCGC
>CAXBAL010000251.1:0-3198 GCA_963973475.1 uncultured Micavibrio sp. | reverse complement strand
GAAACATGTGAGGGTTTGTATTTAAACTCGGTATAGCTAAGACCAAATCCGGCAGGCAGTAGGGGGATTTCACAGGTCGTATCCACCACGCAATCCACAGTAAACTTACTGAACAATTTATCCAGATGCACACCGGGGCCGGTTTTTGGGCGACCTGAAGGCAGTTTTTCCGTTCGCAGAGGCAAGTGACCTGTATGTCCCGGAAACGCCACGGGCAGCCGGCCTGAAGGATTGACATCACCATACAGGATGTCCGCAATCCCATTGCCTGCTTCTGTACCGCCATGCCAGCCATGCAAAATAGCATCGGCCTTATTATATTCATCTTCCAAAGCCAGCGGCCGCCCGCTCATCGTCACGAGTACAAGCGGCTTGCCGCTTTCTTTCGCATAGCTTGATAAAGCATCAAACAATTTACGTTGCTCTTTGGATAGTGAAATATCCTGAACGGTGGAGGCCTCGCCGGAGCGTTCCTTTGTCTCTCCTAAGGTCACAATCAGCGTGTCGCAATCTTTTGCAACATCCAAGGCCTCTGCAATCATAGCGTCGGGGGTGCGACTATCGATATCCACGGAGTTACCGTATTGGTTTGCAAATACATTCAGACGCTTTGCCAGTATCGGATCGTCAGTAATATTACACCCTTTTGTATATTGGATGGTTGTTTCGCCGCGGGCGTTATTTTTAAGTCCCTCCAGCAAGGAGACATTATTTGATGCAATAGATGAAACCGACCATGTTCCTTGGACATCTACTTTGCTGGCTGCCAGATCACCAAAAAGTCCAATCTTCTGATCTGATTTGAGCGGCAACGCTTGGTTATTGTTTTTCAATAATACACAAGCCTCGGCAGCGGCTCTCCTAACCAGTTTTTTATTGTCTTCGGTCAGGGTGACTTTTGAAACGCGGTCTTCTTCCAATCCCATGAATGGGTTATCAAACAGGCCAAGCTTATCTTTGGCTTGTAAGTTATAGCGCACGGCCTGTTTTAGCTCTTCGCGCGTGATAGGGCCTTGGGTATAGACAGAACCGTTTTTGGGGTCTTGATTATATTTATCAGGATTGGCCTCGCCATCGCGTACCAAATCCGGTAAATGCTGCATAAATGCCTGCGAAACCAGATCTAGTGTCGAACCTGCTTTAAAAGCAAGATAGGCAGCCTCTTCCAGATCATCGGCAACGCCGTGTTCGACCAATTCCTGAATGGCGGTATGATCTGTAACGATTATGCCTTCGTAACCAATATCCTCACGCAATATGTTATGCACCATTTTACGGCTGGCCGTCATTGGTTCGCGGGCAATCGTATTAAAAGAAACCATAAGACTTCCGGCGCCTTGCTTTATGCCCGCCTTAAATGGCTCCATGATCTCAAGCAAGGTTTCCGCATCTGCGCTAACCGTATCGTAATCGCGCGCCGAAAGACCGTATCCGAACCAATGTTTCATCGTGGCCATAACACGGTCTGGTTGTGCCATATCATTATCGGCGCCTTGATACCCTTCGACCATAGTGGCTGATATCTTATTGGCCAAATGGCGAAGCTCTCCCGAGCCTTCCGCAATACGGCCCCAGCGCCCATCAAAACAGAGGTCAACCATAGGCGACCAGTTTAGATTAATGCCGTCTGCCCGTGCTTCGGTGGCTGCCATTTTGGCAGTGTCCTTGATTAAGTCCAAGTTCCAGGTCGCTGCAAGGCCCAGTGGTATAGGTGCAATTGTACGATGGCCGTGTATAACATCAACGCCAAAGAACAAGGGAATGCCATGCGGGCTTTCATTAACAGCCAGCTCTTGTAAATCGCGGCGGCTTTTTGCATCGGCGCCGCCTGCTGTTCCGGCCGCTTGCCCGTTTCTAACCAGCTCTTCGATATCGACTTTTTTTGACACGCCGGTCATTTCAAATCCATGGGCAGGAACGTAGCTAAGCTGTCCAGCCAGCTCTTCCAGAGACATATCCTGTATAAGCTGCTCAATGTTTTTTGTATTTTTTGTCATTGTCCCTGTTTCTTATTTTTATATTTTTGCCTAACCCAGATTGGGAATATTAATATTTACGCTGGCTTGCCTCTTTCGTCTTCGCGGATTTCCTCCCACTCCGCCAACTCTCTCAGCGCTCTTGCCGCTGCTGTTAATGTTTCAAATTTATTTCCCGGATAAACTTTTCCGACGCCATCTTCAATGTATAAAGATCTTATCAACATTTCACTAATAGATCCTATTATTTGCAAACTTTCATTTAGTAATAAATTTTTCTCATAAGATATGGAACGGATGGTAATTTTGCTTAAGGTAGCCAAGGTAACATAGTTTAATATTAATTATCCTCGTTACCTTGGCCATCTTTAGTAACCAATTCAATAAATTCCGGTGAAATGTTTATCAGGCGCTTTTTATAAAGATTACCAAGTGCGCGTTTAAAGTTTTTCTTGCTGACTTTAAAGCGAGCGTAGATTAAATCTGGAGAGCTTTTATCAGATAAATGTAAGCATCCTGCGCTTTCTTTTAATTTGGCCATGATCTCGTTTTCGAGATCATCACGTGTTTCATTATCAAGTTTATTAACATTGATGTTGATTTTACCATCTTCTCGAATTTTCGAGACCCAGCCCTTCATTCTGGTACCGATTATTAAGGGCTGCGTTAATTCTTCATGGTAAATTAAACCTAACTGCTCATTGTTTATAACGGCCTTGTATCCAAGATCGCTTTTACCCGCAATCAATAGGTCAACGGCCTCGTTAATTTTTAAATCTTCGTAATCTTCTTCTAAATACCTGTGAAGTCTCATGCTTGCGACTGGACGCTGCCTCTCATCTTGATAGACATAAACAACAACAAAGTCACCTGTTTGCACTGTTCTGGTTTGTTCAGAATAGGGTAAAAGTAAATCCTTAGGCAGCCCCCAATCCAAGAAAGTGCCGCGCTCTCCGTTATCAATAACTTCTAGATACGCGCACTCCCCTATCTCGGTATAAGGCACTGCCATGGTTGCAACGACTTCATCCGCGGCGTCAATGTAAATAAACGCCTCTACACTGTCGCCGACCTTGATGTCTTCTGGAGCTTCACGAACCGGCAAATATCCATATATACCACCATCAGCATAGACGCTATACTCCGCTATTTCCGTAATGATTAATGTGTTGGTGTGATAAAGCCTAAGCATATGGTTTCGCATTCATGAATGGAGAGGGAA